>NZ_NFIY01000007.1:0-98696 GCF_002163455.1 Megasphaera sp. An286
TAGTGATTGCTCCTTTGTTGATGATTTCTCGCAAAACCATTTTAACATGAAGCTTCACTATGGATTTTTGTTTTTTGATTACCTGTTCAAATTCATTTTACAATTAACCGTTCTTTTTTGATGCCCATGAACGATATGAATATCTTTTTGTTCCTTCGTATCGTATGGGTACTTTTGTTACAAAAGAGATAACTGCCAGCAGCTCCCAACGATTGGCAATTACATCTAGCTGATTATAAGAGGCTGCAGCCGTTTGTCGGTGCTATGCCTTTTTCAACTTTATTATACCGAGTTATCATAGAGCTGACAAGTACATCGGTTAGTGTGATAGTGTAAAGTTGTTGTGAGAATTTTTTTGATAAGCCATTTTTGATAGTTCTCTCAACCTGTTAAATTACTATTACAGTTACGTTATAGACAGCATACAGCAACGTGTTGACACTAGCATTCTCGTTACGTTATATATTCTTTAACTTTTGTACACTAAGGTTTTCCCACAATTATTTTACGCTGTCCCCACAACAACTTGACATTGTCTTATACAGAAAAGATATTTGACGGACATCCCATCATCTCGTACAATAAAGATGAAAAAATAAGGTGCTGCGCCGACAAACGGTTAGCCCCCATTTATTTACGAACAAGAGTAGTTGCAGTTGCTGGGGAGCAGAGCGGCTACTTTTGTTTATGCGAAATGAGATAGAACAACACTATCAGTAAGACTAGAGTAGCATTGATAGAATCCATACGCATTACCCTGCTTCCGGGGCATGATTACCGCCTGCCGTTTGATGTACGCATCACCTCTTTGTATCGTGTACGGGACGGAGCGGAGGATGTCAATTACATACAGAACGTCTAGTTACGTTTTTAGCATAAGCGGCGCTTGCTTCGGCAGGCGTTTTTTTGTGCTTTCTCTTAAATAAAGTGTACTATATTTATACAAATCCTAGGGCAGGACTTTATCCAGACAGCGTAGAAGTAGTACAGCAAGAAAGGCATCGCACGATGCGGGATATGCTGCCGCAGGTCCGGCGAGCCGGCGGATTTGCGGACAGGTACAGGCTCCGGCTTAATCGTACAGCAACAGGAGGCAGGAATATGGACAGAGTGCTCACACTGGAATTCGTTCGCGTTACGGAAGCGGCGGCCGTTAAAGCAGGCCGACTCATGGGGAAAGGCAACAAGATGGGGGCAGACCAGCTGGCTGTCGACGGCATGCATTCGATCTTGTCGAGCGTGCCTATCGACGGGACCGTCGTCATCGGCGAAGGCGAAATGGACGAAGCGCCGATGCTGTATATCGGCGAAAAAGTCGGCGCCGGCGGCACGCCGGTGGATATTGCCGTCGACCCTCTGGAAGGGACGAATTTAACGGCAAAGGGTCAGGATGGGTCTATCGCCGTTATCGCCATCGCCGGCAAGGGCAATCTGCTCCACGCGCCGGATATGTATATGGAAAAGCTCTGCGTCGGGCCGCGCGCCAAGGGGCGTATTGATTTGAACAAGCCCGTGCAGGAAAACCTGCGCCGCATTGCCGAAGGGCTGGAACGGAGCATTGACGATCTGACCGTCGTCATCCTCGACCGCGAACGGCATCAGGAAATCATCAACGACTGCCGCGACGCCGGCGCGCGCATCAAACTCATCACGGACGGCGACGTATCGCCGGCTGTCGACGTAGGCATTGAAGGCTCAGGCGTTCACGTCCTTATGGGGATTGGCGGCGCGCCGGAAGGCGTACTGGCCGCGGCGGCTCTCAAATGCCTCGGCGGCGATATGCAGGCCCGCCTGATTCCGTACACGGAAGAAGAACGGAAGCGGTGCTACGAAATGGGCATCATGGATCTCAACAAGGTCATGACGATTGACGATTTGGTCAAAGGCGACGACTGCATCTTCTCGGCGACGGCTATTACGAACACGCCGATGATGCGCGGCGTCCAGTATTTCGGCGGCGGCGCCCGCACCAACTCCGTCGTCATGCGCTATAAGAGCGGCACGATTCGCTTTATCGACACGTTCCACCGCTTCGACAAGAGCGCGAAATGGAGCATTCACTTGTAATGCTGTTCGGCATAACGCGAAGGGACTCCTCACAAGGGAGTCTCTTTTTTGCAATTAGAAAACTCTTGGTTAGTAGATACTGCTATTGTTCAGGACTAATAGTATTATAAAATAAAAAGTTGTACAGTTACTTGCAGTCGGCCCGAACCAAAGATACTGTGCAGATAATGCCAAAAGACGTTTTTGAGCTGAAGTATGAAGCGGTGGAATTTTAAATTCGTTGACGCTCTTCTTCTTGTAGTATATACTATGTATATACAGAAGGGAGTGAGAGGCATGGCTGTTACGGTAAAAATTCAAAAATGGGGTAACTCTCAAGGCATCCGAATCCCGAAGAATATCATTGATATACTGGATTGGGATGATAACGAAGTGGTGGAAATGTCTGCGCAGGACGGCAACCTGATCATCAAAACGCACAAGAGGAAGACGATTGAGGAATTGTTTGCTAATTATGACGGCACATACGAAAAAGAAACGATCGATTGGGGCGACCCGGTAGGTAAGGAAATATGGTAAAACAAGGAACAATTATCAAAGTAAATTTAAATCCCCGCGCAGGACATGAACAGGCATGGTATCGTCCAGCCGTTGTCGTTAGCAATGACACATTCAACGCAAAGACGAGCATGGTAATTGTTTGCCCTATCACAAATACGATGAATCATTTCCCTCTGCATGTGCCGCTGGATGAAAGAACGAAAACCACGGGATGCATTTTATGCGAGCATATCCGGGCGCTGGATATAGAGGCGAGAACTTATCGAGTCATAGAGCAAATACCTGACGATATTTTGCAACAAGTTATTAACATTATATTCGCTGAGATTGATACCCCGGTATAAACAGGGCTGTCGCCAAAGAAGAATTATTTCATCTTCGTGCGATAGCCCCATTTTTACTTTACAGTAGGGGAAGGAGCGTAACAGTTGGATCAGAAAGAACGGGCCGGTACTGGAGCGGGCGGCTCCTTTCGTACCGAAGATGCAGTATGATATATAACAAATCCTTTTACATAAGGTAAATTGCTTGTAAGAGCTTTATCTTTTCCCTGTCCGCCTCTTTTAGTTTCCTACCTTTTATGGTACAATGACTTGATAGTAAATAAAATCACAATAGGCAGAGTGCCGCATCTTTTGAGTTGCCGAAGCATCCTGCCTGTCTTATATATCGAATTCTGTTTAGGAGGCACCGGAATTGGAGAAGCTGGTTATTCATGGTGGAAAGCCCTTAAGGGGTACTGTTCGCGTCAGCGGGGCTAAAAATGCCGTGCTGCCGATTATCGTCGCATCCATGCTGGGAACGACGAAGAGCACATTGACGGAAATTCCGAAATTAGACGACGTCCATACAGTCTGCGACGTCATCGAATCTCTTGGCGTTCATATAGAAAATCCGCAGAAGGGCGTATTGGAAATCGACGCGTCGAATTTGTCGTCGACGTCGGCGCCGTACGATCTCGTGCGGCGCATGCGGGCGTCGTTCCTGGTCATGGGGCCGTTGCTGGCTCGCAAAGGCCGGGCGAAGATTTCCCTGCCCGGCGGCTGTTCCATCGGTGCACGGCCTATCGACCTGCATCTGAAGGCCTTCGAGGCGATGGGCGCCGTCATCAACCTGGAAAACGGCGACATCGAAGCGACGGTTCCCAACGGCCTGAAGGGGGCGCAGATTTACCTCGATTTCCCCAGCGTCGGCGCGACGGAAAACATTCTCATGGCCGCTTCGCTGGCCGAAGGAAAGACCGTCCTGGAAAACGCGGCAGAAGAGCCGGAAATCGTTGACCTCGCGACCTATCTGAACAGCATGGGTGCCAATATCCGCGGTGCCGGCACGAATGTCATCCGCATCGAAGGCGTCAAGGAGCTGCGCGGCGCGACGCATTCGGTTATTCCCGACCGAATTGAAGCGGGCACCTTTATGATCGGCGCGGCCATGTCCGGCGGCGACGTGTTCGTAGAAAACGCTTTGTCGGAGCATTTGAAGCCCGTCGTGGCGAAATTGAAGGAAGTAGGGGCCGAGGTCATCGAGGATATCGACGGCATTCGGGTCATCGGGCATCTGCCCATGCGTCCTGCCGACGTCAAGACCCTGCCCTATCCCGGCTTCCCGACCGATATGCAGGCTCAGTTCATGGCCTTGGCGACGATTTGCCAGGGCACGAGCGTCATTACGGAGACGGTCTTTGAAAACCGCTTCATGCACGTCGACGAATTTAAGCGCATGGGGGCGAAGATCCGCATTGAAGGACGCAGTGCTATCGTAGAAGGCGTGCCGAAGCTCAAAGGGGCGGCGGTCAACGCGACGGACCTGCGCGCCGGCGCGGCTCTCGTCCTGGCAGGCCTCGTCGCTGAAGGCGAAACGGAAGTCGGGTACTTGTACCATATCGACCGGGGCTACGATAATCTCGTATTGAAATTACAAAGGTTAGGTGCTGATATTGTTCGGGTCAATATTGACGAAGAAGAAAACTAAGAAAAAAGCCCGTTCCGGCCTGGCGCATTCGCTGTCCCTGGCGAACTGGCTGGGAAGTGATATTGCGATCGATCTGGGTACGACGAACGTCCTCGTCTATGTCAAGCATCAGGGCGTCGTCGTCAACGAGCCGGCGGTCATCGCCGTCGACAAGGCGACGAACCAGGTCATCGCCATCGGCAGGGAAGCCCAGTCGATGCTGGGGCGGACGCCGCGGCATATTCACGCCTACCATCCGATGCAGAACGGCGTCATCGCCGATTACGACGCGACGGAGTACATGCTGCAGTATTTTATCCGCAAGGCCATTGGCAAGGCGTTGTTTTTCAAGCCGAGGGTCATTATCTGCGTGCCGTCGGGCATTACGAATGTCGAACGGCGCGCCGTCATGGAAGCGGCCCGCAAGGCCGGAGCCCGCAAAACCGTCGTCATGGAGGAACCTTTGGCGGCGGCTATCGGCGCAGGTCTCGATATTGCCGAATCGAACGGCTCCATGGTCATCGATATCGGCGGCGGCACGACGGACGTGGCTATTTTAAGCCTCAGCGGCATCGTCATCAGCGAATCCCTGCGCATCGGTAGCAATACCTTTGATGAAGCGATTATCCATTATTTGGAAAAGATAAAGCATATTACCATCGGCAGCCGCACGGCGGAAGAGCTGAAAATACTCATCGGCACGGCCCTGCCCGACGGCCGCAGCCTCACGGCGGACGTCCGCGGCCGCAGTACAGAGACGGGCCTGCCCGTCGTCATGGACATCGATTCCCAGGAAATCCGCCGGGCTCTGGACGAGCCTATACAGCGGATTTTGCGGGCCGTCCTGTCCATTTTGGAAAAGACGCCGCCCGAGCTGGCGGCAGATATTGCCGACCACGGCATCGTCCTGACCGGCGGTGGCATGCTCCTCGACGGACTGGACCGCCTCATTTCCCGGACGACGGGCATGGCGGCATACCTGTGCGACGAGCCGCTGCTGTGCGTGGCTAACGGAGCCGGCAAGTCGCTCCAGGCCATGAATCAGCTGAAAGATAGTTTTGAAGATATATAAACGTGTATCTAAGGAGGGATTTGACATGAAATGGCTGCGTACCCTGATGGTTTCCGCTGCCTTGTGCATGAGCGCCGCGGCGGCCTTTGCCGCCGACGTTTCGTATCCGTCTGTATTAGGCGGAACGGTCGTTTCCATTACTCCTGCCGGGACGGCAGTGAAGCAGGGCGACGTCCTGCTGACCGTCGATTCCCTGGCCGGCCCTATGCCGGCAGCGCGGGCCGCCTCCGACGGCATCGTAAAGCAGGTTTTGGTAGCCCCGGGAACGGCTGTCAAGCGGGGAACTGCCGTAATTATTGTGGAAGAGAAATAAGAGGAAAAGAATCTTAATGATACGATTACGCATGCTGCGGCGTCTCGCCGCGCGGACATGCCTGGCTGCCGTTTGCTGCGCTATGTCTCTCACTGCCTTTGCCCAGGACTTCATGAACGTCAGCGAAGTGCGCGAAGGTATGACGGGATACGCTAAGACGGTAGTTCATGGCAATACGATAGAAACATTTCCCGTAGAAATACTGGGAGTCATGAAAAACAGCGGCCCGTCCGGCGATTTGATACTGGCGAAGTTTTCCGGGCCGCTCATAGAGGAAACGGGCGGCATCGCCCAGGGCATGAGCGGCAGCCCCGTGTATATCGACGGCAAGCTCGTCGGGGCCATCGCCTACGGCTGGTCCTTTACGAATTCCCGCGTCGGCATGATTACGCCTATCGGCGATATGCTCAAGCTGTGGAACGTGCCGACGAAGGAAGAAATCCGTCCGTTCAACGCCAGGGAATCGTCGCTGATTCCCATCGCGACGCCTCTCATGGTGAGCGGCTTCGACGGCGTGTCGACAGAATGGATGACGTCCAAGCTGCCGCAGTACAACTTCATGCCCGTCAATACGGCCTCGGCGGCGGCCGACGAAGCGCCTGCGCCTTTGGAAGCGGGCAGCTCCGTAGCCGCGTCGCTGGTTAACGGCGATATGAAGATGGGCGCTATCGGCACGGTGACCTACGTAGACGGCGACAACATCGTCGCCTTCGGCCATCCGTTCCTGAAAAAGGGCAGCATGAATTACTTCATGCACAACGCCTATATTTTTACGATTGTCAATAATATGTCTAGTTCCTTCAAGCTGGGGTCCGTAGGCGCGGAAATCGGCCGCATCAATCAGGACCGGGGAGCAGGCATTGCCGGCCTGTACGGTCGGCTGACGGCGGGCATCCCCGTGACCATCAATATCCGCGACACCGATACGGGCGCGAATAACGTCAAGCGGGTCAAGATCATTGAAGACAACGAGCTGACGCCGGTCCTGGCTGCCACGACGGTGTACAACACGGTTAACAAGACCATTGACCGCAGCGGCGGCGGCACGGCGACCTTGTCCTATACGATCCGGTCGTCTAACGGCCGGGATAAGGACATCAGCCGTCACAACATGTACTACTCTGTCGACAATATCAACGAGAAGAGCATCGACGAGCTGTACAACGTGCTGGATATACTTAAGCACAACGAATTCATCGACTATCCCGTACTGGATATCGAGATGAACGTCGACATTACGCAGGCTAAGAAAGAAGCGCGCATCGTCGACGCGACGGCGGCCCCCGTCGTCGTCAGCCCCGGCGACAACGTGTATTTCCGGGTCAAGCTTCACCCGTACCGCGGCGCCGATGAGGTAAAGACTATGAGCTTCACCGTCCCCAAGGACCAGCCCCTCGGCGATATGATCCTGGAAATCCGCGGCGGCGGCGTGATCCCCCTGCCGTATTTAATTGAAAAGCAGCGCTACAACCTGACCGACGAAATTCTCGAACGGCTGCGCCATTACAAGGATTTCGCCGATTTGAAGAAAACCATCGAAGGCGAAGACGCCAATAACGATCTGGTTATCGAAATCCTGCAGCAAGGCGTCAGCATGATTGACGACGGCGGCGAAAAGGTCGTGAAGGAAAAAATCCGCGGCAAAGAACCGCCGGTGCAGAATAAGGATATCGTCAAGCCCGACAAGCGCGGACTGAACGATACGGGCGACAGGGAAGACGCTAAGTCGTCTATCGCTACGCCTTACATCGTCAAGGGCGACGGGCAGATTACGATTAAGGTCGTATCTCCGGCTGAGCGCGACGCCTTCTTGGCTAAAAATCATCAGCTCAACGAAGCGAAGGCCGTCATCAGCGAAGAAGCTGACGAAGCTGCGGCGGCCAGCGACGAAGAGGCTGAAGATGAAAAGCCAAGGGAACATAAGAAAGACGCGCCTCATGGCGGACAGGACGGCGGCGACGGACAGAAAAACGACGTCTTTCGCCTGGTAGACCTGGCGTCGAGGATGTAATGCCAACTCTATAGAGAAAGCTAAAAATGGGCAGGCCCGCAGGTCTGCCCATTTTGTCGTAGTGCCTATAACATGTTATATCCAGCCGAATTTGACGCAGGCATGAAGGATGCCGCCTTTGTCGTTGTCGTCTGTAATATAGTCGGCCCGTTCTTTCAACTCCGCCTTGGCGTTGCCCATGGCGATGGAAAAGAAGGGCTTGCGGAACATGGAAATGTCGTTCAGCCCGTCACCGAAGACGACGGCGTCTTCGGGCCTGCCGCCGACGCGCTTCAGCATGTTGAGAATGCCCTTTCCCTTATCTGTCGGCTCGACGAGGTACGTATGGTCTAAGTAGGTCAGGTGCGGAAGGCCCTGCCGGTCCGGCTCGTTTTGTTCGTCTGCCGGCCGGGCGTAGGTAATCTTATAGACTGCGTCGAGGCTGTCGATAGCGACGGGGCGCACGACCGTTTTCATGTAGTTCTTCGGGTCGGCACAGGGGTAGTCGACGTAGGGCGTATAGCGGCATATCGTGTTGTCCGTCACGACGGCCCAGGGAAGGCGGCGGTCATCCAGCTCGCGCAGGAGGGCTTTGCACGGTTCCAGGGGCAGCCCTTCCATTTCCAAAATTTCGCCGTCGAGAGACAGGCTGCTGCCGCCGTCGGATACGACGGCCGGAATGCCGTAGCGGTCGGCAAAATGCTGGGCGTCGCACTGCAGGCGGCCCGTGGCGATGGAAACGAAATGGCCCCGCCGCCGGAGCTGGCGCAGGCAGTAGGCCGTATCGGCCGGAATGATGCTGGAAATGCTGAGGCCTAAGGTGTTGTCGATATCGAAAAAGAAATATTTTTTATCCATGACAGGTCCTTTCTGATGACAAGATGTCCGTACGGTTTTCATTATACCCTATCCGGCGGAGAACATGAAGGCGATTCTGCAGCGGTCTCTGTTTTTTGTGAATTGAGGATTGACAGAATCGCCGGGGTTTACCATAATAAAGGTATGTATGTTTATAAGGAATGTATAAAGGAGAGAGTAAATCATGAGTACAATTGACACGACTTGTGTAAATGCAATCCGCGTGTTGTCGGCAGACGCCATCCAAAAGGCAAACTCCGGCCATCCGGGCCTTCCCTTGGGCGCCGCGCCGATTGCATACGAATTGTGGGCTAACCATATGAAGCACAACGCTAAAAATCCGAAATGGGCCGATCGCGACCGCTTTATCTTGTCCGGCGGCCACGGCTCCATGCTGCTCTATTCGCTGCTGCACCTCTTCGGCTACGGCCTGACCCTCGACGACGTGAAGCAGTTCCGCCAGGACGGCTCCCTGACGCCGGGCCATCCCGAATACGGCCACACCGTCGGAGTAGAAGCTACGACGGGCCCCCTGGGTGCCGGCATGTCCATGGCCGTCGGCATGGCAATGGCCGAAGCTCATTTGGCAGCCGTATTCAACAAGCCCGAATATCCCGTCGTTGACCATTACACCTTCGTCCTCGGCGGCGACGGCTGCATGATGGAAGGCATCTCCTCGGAAGCCTTCTCTTTGGCAGGCACGCTGGGCCTGAGCAAGCTGATCGTCCTGTACGACAGCAACAACATCTCCATCGAAGGCGGCACGGATATCGCCTTTACGGAAAACGTGCAGGAACGGATGCAGGCCTTCGGCTTCCAGACGCTGGACGTTGCCGACGGCAACGATTTGGAAGCTATCGGCAAAGCTATTGAAGAAGCGAAAGCCGATAGGGAACATCCGTCCTTCATTACGATTCATACCCAGATCGGCTACGGCTGCCCGGCGAAGCAGGGCAAGGCTTCGGCTCACGGCTCGCCATTGGGAGAAGAAAACATCGTCGCCATGAAGGAAAACCTCGGCTGGCCAAGCACGGAACCGTTCTATGTTCCCGACGAAGTTTACGCTCATTACGAAGAACTGAGCAAAAAGGGCGCGGCGGCAGAAGATGCCTGGAACGCCTTGTTTGCTGACTACGCAGCGAAATATCCCGATATGAAAGCGAAATGGGACGCCTTCCACAGCGCCGTAGACGCGCAGGCTCTCTTGGAAAATGAAGACTTCTGGGCCTACGCCGACAAGCCGCAGGCCACGCGCAACCTGTCTGGCATCATGATCAACCGCCTGAAAGACCTCGTGCCGCAGCTCATCGGCGGCAGCGCCGACCTGGCTCCGTCCAATAAGACGTACATGGACGACGCCGGCGATTTCAGCAAGGGCAATTATGGCGGCCGCAACCTCCACTTCGGCGTCCGCGAACTGGCTATGGGCGGCATGACCAACGGCCTGGCTCTCCACGGCGGCCTCCGTCCCTATGCCGGCACCTTCTTCGTATTCAGCGATTACATGAAGCCGATGATTCGCCTGGCCGCTTTGATGAAGCTGCCGACGACTTACGTATTGACCCACGACAGCATCGGCGTCGGCGAAGACGGCCCGACGCACGAACCGATCGAACAGCTGGCTATGCTCCGGGCTACGCCGAACGTCAACGTATTCCGTCCGGCCGACGCGACGGAAACGGCTGCCGGCTGGTATCTGGCCGTTACGAGCCAGGAAACGCCGACGGCTCTCGTCCTGACCCGACAGAACCTGCCGCAGCTTGCCGGCAGCAGCAAGGAAGCCCTGAAGGGCGGCTATATCGTAGCCGACGCGGCGAAGGAAACGCCTGACGCAATCATCATCGCCAGCGGCTCCGAAGTATCTTTGGCTGTAGAAGCCAAGGATATGCTGGCGAAAGAAGGCGTCGACGTCCGCGTCGTCAGCATGCCCTGCATGGAACTCTTCGAACAGCAGGACGACGCCTACAAGGCTCAGGTCCTTCCGGCCAATGTCCGCGCCCGCGTAGCCGTAGAAGCGGCTTCCGACTTCGGCTGGGGCAAATACGTCGGCCTCGACGGCGCGACCGTTACGATGCAGGGCTTCGGCGCTTCGGCTCCGGCAGAACTGCTTTTCGAAAAATTCGGCTTTACAGCAGAAAACGTAGCCAACACGGTAAAGAGCGTATTAAAATAATAGGGACCTATTTCACATAGTCCCGATGTGACGGAAAAAGCTGCACGGCTCGTCCCGGCAGCTTTTTTCGTTTATCAAGTCCTGCAATACAAGATATTCCTTGCTTTTTCGTACAAGTATTTCTTAAATGCATAAGAAATATGCATGGAACAAAGAGGAATAAATTGTCAAGGCTTGATTTTACAATCGTTTTTTATTATACTAGGAACAAGAGAAAACCCTACTGTGTACGTAAATGGTCTCGATGTTTTGAACCAACATCTTTTACATTGGGAGTCCGGACTCTGCATAGCGAAGCAATGCCTTCACTGGACTGCTGACCTCTGTAGGAGGACACCCACCTGCTTAGGCAGGCTCAAAACTCGGTTTATAAACGGCATGGTGGGGCTTCTTTTCTTGTTCATAATACGTACGTTTTACATACATGTCGCCGCTAAGATTTCTTGGCGGCGTTCTATTTAGTCTGAGGAGCAAACAAATGAGCGGAGACGATTTATTTTCTATGGCCAGCGAGCGGCAGAAGGCATCCTTTGAGCCCTTAGCCGTCCGGATGAGGCCGCAGGTATTAGATGAAATATACGGACAAGAACAGATTGTCGGGCCGGGGACGTTTCTGCGGGCCATGATCGAGCGCGATACCATTCCGTCCCTGCTGCTGTACGGGCCATCGGGCGTGGGCAAGACGACCTTGGCTCACGTTATCGCCTGCGAAACGAACAGCCGCTTCGTCCGGCTGAACGCCGTCACGGCCGGCACGGCGGAGCTGCGCAAGGTTATTCAGGAAGCGAAGGACGCCGTACACCTGTATCAGCGGCGGACGATTTTATTTATCGACGAAATTCATCGCTTCAACAAGGGACAGCAGGACGTCCTGCTGCCTTATGTGGAAGACGGTACGGTAATCCTCGTCGGCGCGACGACGGAGAACCCCTATTTTGAAGTCAACCGGCCCCTGCTGTCGCGGCTGCGCGTCGTGCCCCTGTCGCCACTGTCAGAAGAGGCTATCGCCGCTGTGCTGCGGCGGGCCCTGGGGGATACGGAAAAAGGGCTGGGCGTTCATCACCTCGCCGCGTCGGAAGAGGTGCTGCGGACGATTGCCCGCCTGGCCGACTGCGACGCCCGCGTAGGGCTGAACCTGCTGGAACAGGCGGCGATGCTCGTGCCCGACGGGGGAGAGCTGGGCCATGACGTCGTAGAAAAGGTGGCCGGCCGCAAGGTGTATACGTATGATAAGAAGGGCGACGCCCATTACGATACGGCGTCGGCTTTCATCAAGAGTATGCGCGGTTCTGACCCCGACGCGGCCCTCCACTATCTGGCCCGCATGATCGAAGGGGGCGAGCAGCCTTCCTTTATCGCCAGACGGCTGGTCATCTGCGCCGCCGAAGACGTAGGGCTGGCCGACCCGCAGGCCTTGGTCATTGCCAACGCGGCGGCTCAGGCCGTGCAGTTCGTCGGCTGGCCTGAAGGCCGGATTATCTTGGCGGAAGCCGTCGTGTACGTGGCCTGCGCGCCGAAGAGCAACAGCGCCTACATGGCTGTCGACGCGGCTCTGGCCGACGTGCGCCGCGGCGGCTGCGGCGACGTGCCGGCTTATTTGCGGGACAGCCACTACAGCGGCGCCGCTTCCCTGGGACGGGGCGAGGGGTATCAGTATCCCCATTCGTTCCCCGGCGGCTGGGTAGAACAGCAGTATTTGCCGGACCCGCTGAAAGACAAGACCTATTACAAGCCGTCGGCTTACGGCAAGGAAAAGGACATAGCCGCGCGCTGGCGAGAACGGCGGGGCGGCAAGTGAGATATAGAAGGTGAATGGAATGGCAGAACGTAAGACCCGCAAGACTAGCCGGACGGCGGGACGGAGAAAGAAAACGGGGACGGCGAAGCAAGGCACGTCCCTGCTGAAATTTGAAATTATCGGATTGGTCTGTATCTTTTTGGGAATTTTTGCGACGATCGGTATTATCGGCGTCGACACGGGCAGCGTCGGCTATTCCCTGGACGGGCTGCTGGCCTATGGCTTTGGCTTCGGCCGCATCGTCGCGTCCCTGTCCCTCATCGTGCTGGGGCTGAAGTACATCATGGTCCGCAAGGCCTGCCCTGTTACGAAGCAATGGCTGGTCGGGTTTTGGATATACAGCTTATTTTTGACCTGGATTCACGTCGTCTTTATTCCTGAAGGGACGGAATTTATGCCGGCGAGCCTGCGCGTCGGCGGCGGCCTCATCGGGGCGGTGCTGTCTTCGGCCCTGCGGGAGCTCCTGGGACAGTTCGGCGCCGTGCTGGTGCTCATCATCGCCTGCGTCGTGACGGCGATTATATGGAAAAAATGGTCTATTTCCAAGCCCGTGACGATTGTGTCGCATAAGGCGTCGGAGGAAGTGTCCAAAATGTCGGACAAGGCCGTCGAAGGCCTGCAGGGCGCGTCTACGGCCTTAAAAGAATGGCACCGGCCCCATATTTTTGATTTTCAAAAGGAAGAAGAAAAAGAACGGGCGGCCTTGGACCTGCCGAAGACGCCCGTGCCGTTGGAGCCTGCGCCGCCTGAAGGGGAAGGGGAAGACGACGTGGCCTATACGCCTGTATATGCTGAAAGCGGCGCGGCGCGCGTCGATTTGGCCGACGATGCCGATATAGTCCGGGAGGAGGCTTATGAGCTGCCGGAAGACGAACGGGCCTATGAGCTGGAAGATGAGAACTGTGACGCTGAAGAGGCCGGTGACGAACGGCCGTGTCTCGCTGATACGACGGACGTGCTGGACGAAGAGCTGGCCCACATCAAGCCCGTCGAAGTAGAGCAGACGGCGACGGCGGCCGATATCGGCCCGGTCGGAGCCAGCGCAGTGCCCAAGGCGCAGGGGGAACGGACGTACCGCCTGCCGCCGTTGTCTATTTTGCAGCACGGCAAGGAGCAGAGCGGCGGCGTGAGCGACGAAGTGCGGCAGAACGCCCGCATCCTGCAGGAAACGCTGCAGAGCTTCAACATCGACGCCAAAATCCTGAACGCCAGCCAGGGCCCGGCCGTTACGCGCTATGAATTAGAGCCGGCGGCAGGTGTCAAGGTCAGCAAGATCGTCCATTTGGCCGACGATTTGGCCTTGAAGCTGGCGGCGACGGATATCCGCATTGAAGCGCCGATCCCTGGCAAGGCCGCCGTGGGCATCGAAGTGCCGAATAAAAAATTGTCCGGCGTCATGCTCCGTGACGTATTGGACACGGACGCCTTCCGCCTGGCCGCCGGCGGCGTGCCCGTCAGCCTGGGCAAGGACATTGCCGGAAATCCGGTCATCGCCGATTTGACGAAGATGCCCCACCTTCTCGTGGCCGGCTCGACGGGTTCTGGTAAGAGCGTATGCATCAATACCTTCATCGCCAGCATCTTGTTTAAGCAGCGGCCGGAAGACGTCAAGCTGATCCTCATCGACCCGAAGGTCGTCGAATTGTCGAATTATAACGGCCTGCCCCACTTGCTGACGCCTGTCGTGACGGATCCCAAGAAAGCGGCCAGCGTCCTTCGCTGGGCCGTGCGGGAAATGGACGACCGCTACAAGCGGTTTGCCGACACGAAGACCCGCGATATTTCGCGGTACAACGAGCTGCATCCGGAAACGGCCATGCCCTTCGTCGTCATCATCATCGACGAATTGGCCGACTTGATGATGGTCGCGTCCAGCGACGTAGAAGAATCGATTTGCCGTCTGGCTCAGAAAGCCCGGGCCTGCGGCATGCACCTCGTCCTGGCGACGCAGCGCCCGTCTGTCGACGTGCTGACCGGCTTGATTAAGGCCAACGTGCCGAGCCGCATTGCCTTTGCCGTATCGAGCCAGGTCGATTCGCGGACGATTCTCGATATGGCCGGCGCGGAAAAGCTCATCGGCAAGGGCGACATGCTCTTTTATCCCATGGGGGCATCGAAGCCCCTGCGCGTCCAGGGCGCGTTTATTTCCGACGGGGAAATCGACAAGGTCGTCGAATACATCAAAGCCCAGAGCCGTCCGCAGTACAGCGAGTCCGTCCAGAAGGCCCAGGAAGAAAACGGCGGCGGAGAAGGCGAATTCTTTGAAGACGACCTCATGCCCCAGGCTATCGACATGGTGCTGGAAACGGGACAGGCGTCGGCCTCCATGCTGCAGCGCCGGTTCCGCGTCGGCTACACCCGGGCCGCCCGCATGATTGACATGATGGAAGCCATGGGCATCGTCGGCCCGAATAACGGCAGCAAGGCCAGAGATATATTGATGACTGCCGACGAGGTGCAGCAGAAATATTTGAGCAATATGTAGAACAGTTCCCATCTTCTGCCATATGGTATATAATAAAAAGATACAACGTAAGAGGAGGGGATAGAGTGCCAACTGTTGGAGAAGTTTTACGAATGGAACGGGAACGGCAGGGGCGGACATTGAAGGAAATTTCCGATGCGTTGAATATCAAGCGCCAGTACCTGGCCGCGCTGGAAGAAGATAGATATGACGATATTCCCGGCGTCGTCTTCGTCAAGGGCTTTATCCGGAATTACGGAAACTGCCTGGGAATGGACGGCGGCGCGCTGGTGGACACCTATAAGGCGTCCCTGACCGGGCGGACGCCGCAGCCGGAGGTGCGGGCCGCCGTGCCCGTACGCCGGGGCAAAGACAAGAAACGAACGAAACACAAGGAAGGGAAGAAAAAAAGCAGAAATGGAAAATGGCCGGAAATTACGATTATTGCCGGCGTGATTCTGTTCCTGCTGTTAATTGTGTGGATTATGATATAAGAGGAGAAGTATGAGCAGTCAATTTTTAGTGACCAGCCGCCGGGATATGGAAGAACGGGGCTGGGACCAACTCGACTTCGTATATATTAACGGCGACGCTTACGTCGACCACCCCAGCTTTGCCGCGGCGGTCATCGGCCGCGTCCTGGAGAGCCGGGGATACCGCGTCGGCATCATATCCCAGCCGGACTGGCACAGCGCAGAGCCTTTCAAGGCTTTGGGCAGGCCGCGCCTGGCGGCGTTGATTACGGCGGGAAATCTCGACTCCATGCTGAATGAAAAGACTGCGGCGAAGAAGTTCCGCAGCCGCGACAACTATTCGCCGGGAGGAGAAACGGGACGCCGGCCTGAACGGGCGACGATCGTCTACGCCAACCGCATGCGCGAAGCCTATAAGGACGTGCCGATCATCATCGGCGGCATTGAAGCCAGTCTGCGGCGCTTCGCCCATTACGATTACTGGTCCAATAAGGTCCGCCATTCGATCTTGTTGGACAGCAAGGCCGATATTTTAAGCTACGGCATGGGTGAGCGGTCCGTCGCCGAGATTGCCGATGCCCTGGCCGAAGGGAAGACGACGGCGGAAATGTACGACATACGCGGCATCTGCTATGTGACGAGCCGCGCGCCCTTGTCGGATAAAGCCGTCATGTGCCCGTCCTATGAAGAGGTCCGGGACGACAAAAAAGCCTTTGCCGAGGCCTTTAAAATCCAATATGAAGAGCAGGATCCCTATCACGGCCGGACGATTATCCAGCCGTCGGAAAACCGCTTTGTCGTGCAGACGCCGCCGGCCCTGCCGCTGACGACGGAGGAAATGGACGCCATTTACGAGCTGCCCTTTCAGCGGCGCTGGCATCCCATGTACGACGAGGCCGGCGGCGTGCCGGCCCTGCAGGAAGTACAGTTCAGCCTGACGAGCCAGCGCGGCTGCTTCGGCCACTGTCACTTTTGCGCTATTACGAGCCATCAGGGCCGGATTATCCAGCACCGCAGCCACGAATCGCTGTTGCGGGAAGCGAAGCGGATGACCGAGCTGCCTGACTTTAAAGGATACATTCACGACGTCGGCGGCCCGACGGCCAATTTCCGTCATGAAGCCTGCGGCAAGCAGCGCATATCCGGCGCTTGCCGCAACCGCCACTGCATCGGCAGCGAAGTCTGCCCGAATCTCGATACGTCCCATGAGGATTACCGCCGACTCCTGCGGGAAATCCGGCAGGTTCCGGGCGTGAAAAAGGTCTTTGTCCGCTCGGGGCTGCGGTATGACTACGTACTGGCGGATCATAATAAGAAATTCGTTGAAGAATTGTGTCAGTATCACGTCAGCGGCCAGCTGAAAGTAGCGCCGGAGCACGTCGTCAAGCACGTGACGGACTTGATGGGAAAAGCTGACGTACAGGCCTTTTTGAAATTTAAGGAATGGTTTGACGAGGCGAACCGCAAGCTGGGCAAAAAACAGTACCTCGTGCCGTATTTTATGTCTAGCCATCCGGGCTGCACGCTCCGCGACGCCGTGGAGCTGGCCGAATTTCTGCGGGACATGCATATGCAGCCCGAGCAGGTGCAGGACTTTATTCCCACGCCGGGCAGCTTGTCGACAGCCATGTACTATACGGGAATGAATCCGCTGACGGGCGAAACGGTATACGTCGCCCGCAGGCCGGAAGAAAAGCAGATGCAGCGGGCTCTTATGCAGTATAAGAACCCGGCGAACTACGACATCGTGTACAAGGCCCTGTGCCAGGCCGGACGGCGAGATCTCATCGGTTTTGGACCGAAATGTCTCATTCCGCCGCGCCGTCTTCAAGGGGCGCGGCCGGAACAGACGCCGCAGCGCCGCGGCGGCAGATTGCAGCCGCCGAAGAAGACGAGGCGCAGGGATACGAGGGGAAGAAAATGAAACGATATATGCCATTGATGGCCGTGGCGGTGTTCATCCTGGCCCTGCTGGGACTGAGCTGCTACGTATGGGAAAAACAAAAGCAGGCGGAGGAGCAGGCCGCGTATGAAGCCGAACGGCATCTCGTCGTGTATTCGGCCATGCCCGACGACGTAAACAAAGGACTGGCCGACGAATTTTATAAAAAGACGGGCTGGCGCGTGCAGGTACAGACCCGCACGGACGGGCAGATCCGACGGCTCCTGAAGACGCCGGATTTGGCGTCGCCGCCGGATATGATCATCGCGTCGGAGCAAGTGCTGCAGGATCAAAAGAAGGCCAGCATGCTTCAGGCCTATACGTCGCCTCAGACCGACGCCGTGCCGCCGGCCTTGAAGGATGCCGGCGGGTATTGGACCGGACTGTGGCTGAATCCCATGGTGTTTATCATCAGCAGCAGCTATTATGAACGCAACGGATTGTCCCCCCAGACGTGGGACGAACTGTTTCAGGACCCGAACCTGACCCTCGTCTTTCCCGACTTGGCGGCCATGGATATGGCCGGCGATTTCCTCTGCTCCTTTGTGGAAATGCGGGGCAGAGACGGCGCGGGAAGATATCTGCGCGAGCTGCAGCGCCACGTGACGTCCTATTCCCAGTCTATGTCGTCGAACGTGCGCATCGTAGCCGGAGGAGACGCCGACGCCGGCGTCGTCGACGCGGCTATGGCCCGTCAGTACAGCAAAGACGGCGCGCCGATCTATATTATTTATCCGCGCGACGGCACGTCGTACTGGCTGACCGGCGCGGCTATTACCAAGTGGTGCACCGACGGCGAAATGGCCTACGCCTTCCTGAACTGGCTGTTTTCGGACGACGTAGACGCTATCCTGCGCAGAAATCACATCTATTTGACCTATACCAGCGATACGGGAAAGAACGTCCTGGACGCGAAAGGGGACGGCCTGGCGCTGTTCCCTGTGAAAAAACAATATACGGCCGAAGGCCGCCGGTCCCTGCAGGATTGGTGGATTAAGTCGGTCCGCTTCGGAAAGGAGCCGTAAATGGAAAAAATTGGATTCGTCAGCCTGGGCTGCTCGAAAAACCTCATCGATACGGAAGTAATGCTGGGCATTCTCCGCGATAAACAGATGGAAATTACCGACGATTTGGCCGAAGCCGATATCATCATCGTCAATACGTGTACCTTTATTGAAAAGGCGAAGGAAGAATCGGTCAATACGATTCTGCAGGCCGCCGAATATAAAAAGACGGGCAAATGCCGCCTGCTGATCGTGACGGGCTGCCTCAGCCAGCAGTATAAGGAAGAATTGCTGAAGGAAATGCCTGAAATCGACGCCGTGTTGGGCACGGGCTCGTGGGACCGGATATGGGAGGCCGTCGAGGCGGCGAATCAGGGCGAACGGGCCTGCTTCATGGACGACGTCAGCCACTTGTATGACGAGCACACGAGCCGCATGCGCACGACTCCGTCGTACAGCGCCTACGTCAAGATCGCCGAAGGCTGCAACAACGGTTGTTCCTTCTGCATCATTCCGCACGTGCGGGGGCGCTTGTGCAGCCGTCCCGTCGCGTCGGTCGTTGAAGAGGTAAAGCAGCTGGCAGCCGACGGCGTGAAGGAAATTAATATCATCGCCCAGGATACGACGAGCTACGGCGTCGATCTGGCCGGCCGGTCTCTCCTGCCCGATTTGCTGCGGGAGCTGGTTAAAATAGACGGCGTCCGCTGGATCCGCCTGTTTTACTTATATCCGTCTTATTTTACGGATGAATTGATGAATCTCATCGTCGAAGAAGAGAAGATTTGCCCCTACGTCGACCTGCCGCTGCAGCACATTTCCCAGTCCGTGCTGAAACGCATGAACCGCCGCGATTCGGAAGAAGACGTGCGCAATTTGATGAAAAAGCTTTGCAGCCATGGACGTAAGCTGACCTTGCGGTCGACCTTTATTGTCGGCTTCCCCGGTGAAACGGAAGAAGAATTCCAGGAATTGTGCGATTTTGTCGACGAAACGGAATTCGACGACGTCGGCGTCTTTACCTATTCCCAGGAGGAAGGCACCGCGGCGGCACGGATGGACGGCCAGATTCCGGAAGACGTCAAGGAAGAACGGTATCACGCCCTTATGGCCATCCAGGCCAAGGTATCGGAACGGCGCAATCAGGAGCTGGAAGGGACGATTCATACCTTCCTCGTCGAAAGCATTCAGGAAGAAGGCGGCGTGCGTCAGGCCGTAGGCCGTATCGAGGTGCAGGCTCCGGAAGTAGACGGCCTGACCTATCTGGAAGATGCGGAAGCGGTGCAGCCCGGCGATATGGTGCAGGTGCGCATCGTTCAGGGCTTCGCCTACGATTTAGTGGCGGAGCTGGTATGACGGCGAGGTGAATTCAGTGTTAGTAGAACTTATTACGACGGGCTCGGAGCTGCTGCTCGGAGAAATCGTCAACGAGAATTCGCGGTATTTGTCTAAAGAACTCAATCGGCTCGGCTATTCCGTCGTATACCACACGACGGTCGGCGATAATCCCGAGCGGATGGAGCAGGTATTCCGCACGGCCCTGGCGCGGGCCGATATCGTCATCACGACGGGCGGCCTCGGGCCGACGCAGGGCGACGTGACGAAAATCGTCGGCGCCAAGGTCATGGATGCGCCGCTGGAATATCACCCCGACATCGTCGAAGGCATACTCCAGTGGGTGAAGGAGCATCATCCCAGCCGGGAGCTGACGGAAAACCAGAAGCGTCAGGCCATGATTCCCGCCGGAGCCGATATCTTTTCCAACGGAGCCGGCACTGCGCCGGGCGTAGCCATCCATAAGGGCGGCAAGCTCCTCGTCCACCTGCCGGGGCCGCCGACGGAAATGCGCTGGATGTACGAGCACCGGCTGAAGCCCTATTTGCTTCGTACCTTTGGCTCCCAGGGCTATATCCAGTCGCTGTACATCAAGATTTACGACATGGGCGAGGCCTTCATTGAAGAAAAGCTCATGGATTTAGTGACGAAGCAGTCAAACCCGACGATTGCCATGTACGCCCGTCCGGGATTCGTCGAAGTGCGCATTACGGCGCGGGCCCGGACGGAAGCGGAGGCTAAGGCCATGCTGTCGCCGCTGGAAGAAGAAATGCGCCGCCGCCTGCAGCGGACGGCCGTAGCCTACGACGATGAAACAGTCGCTCACGTATTGGGGAGGGAAGCCCTGCGCCGGAATTTGACGATCAGCGCGGCTGAATCCTGTACGGGCGGCCTCGTCGGCTCCCTGATTACGGACGTGCCCGGCGCGTCAGCCTACTTCCGCGGTTCGGCCGGTACGTACTGCAACAAAATGAAAGAACAGATACTCGGCGTATCTCATGAGACGCTGGAACGGTATACGGCAGTGAGCGCCCAGACGGCCTGCGAAATGGCCCAGGGCAGCAGGCGGCTGTACGGCTCGGATGTCGCCATCAGCACGACGGGCATCGCCGGACCGGACGGAGGTACGGCAGAGCAGCCTGTAGGCCTCGTATATACGGGCATAGACGGGCCGTGGGGCACCGTATCCCATCGCGACATCTATCCCGGCGACAGGGCGGAGGTCAAGCGCCGGGCGGCGGCTCGGGCCATTTATTATGCCGTTCAATATATCTTGAAACAAGGAGAATAAGGAGACATATTATGGATGCGAAACAAACTGCGCTTGAAAACGCAATGCGCAAGATCGAGAAGGATTTCGGCAAGGGCGCGATCATGCGTCTCGGCGATATAGCCGACAAGATGAATATGGAAGTCATTTCTTCCGGTTCCCTGGCCGTTGACCTGGCAGTCGGCGTCGGCGGCTATCCCCGCGGCCGCGTCATCGAAATTTACGGCCCCGAATCGTCCGGTAAGACGACGCTGGCCCTTCACGCCATCGCTTCGGCCCAAAAGAGCGGCGGCATTGCGGCCTTCATCGACGCGGAACATGCCTTAGACCCGGTCTATGCCCGTCATCTCGGCGTCGATACGGCGGAGCTGCTCATTTCCCAGCCGGACAACGGCGAGCAGGCTCTGGAAATTACGGAAGAACTGGTACGCAGCGGCGCTGTAGACATCATCGTCGTCGACTCCGTAGCCGCCCTGGTGCCGAAGGCGGAAATCGAAGGGGAAATGGGCGATTCCCACGTCGGCCTGCAGGCCCGCCTCATGAGCCAGGCCCTGCGTAAGCTGACCGGCATTATCGCTAAATCGAAGGCCATCGTCATCTTTATCAACCAGCTCCGTGAAAAGGTTGGCGTCATGTTCGGCAACCCCGAAACGACGACGGGCGGCCGGGCCCTGAAATTCTACGCCTCTATCCGCATGGAAATCCGCAAGGGCGAAGCCATTAAGGCCGGCGGCGACGTCATCGGCAACCGGGCCCGGGTTAAGGTCGTAAAAAATAAAGTCGCGCCGCCGTTCCGAAACTGCGAATTCGACATCATGTACGGCACGGGTATTTCCCGCGAAGGGACGATTCTCGATTTGGGCGCGTCCATGGACATCATCGAAAAGAGCGGCACCTGGTATTCGTATAAGGGCGAACGGCTGGGCCAGGGCAAGGAAAACGTCAAGGTATTCCTGAAAGAGCACGGCGACATTGCCGACGAAATTGAACAGATTATCCGCGATACCTTAGCCGCCGAGCCGGAAAAATTTGAAGACGTGATGGAAGAACCGATGCAGGCCGACGACTTGCCCGACACGCTGGCAGAAACTGACGGCGAATAAGCATGGACTATAAGGAAGCCTATGCAAAATCGCTGCGCCTGCTGAACGTCCGCTTTCTCAGCGAAGGCGAGCTGCGCCGCAAGCTGGAGCGGCATGATGCCGACGGCGAGGTAATAGATGCCGTCATCGCCAAGCTGAAGGAGGAGCGGTTCGTCGACGACGAGCGCCTGGCCCGAGCCGTGTACAAGCAGTATGCCCAGAAGGGCCGGTACGGCCATTTGTACATCGTCAACTGCCTGCGCCGCCGGGACCTTCCCGTTCCCGACGAGCTGGAGCGGCCCGACGAGGACGAAACGGCGCGGCGGTTGGTGGCCCAGCGCTTCAAAGGCGGAGGGGACGCGCGGAAAATCGCCCGTTTTCTTCAATACCGCGGCTTTTCACCCTCGGTGATTCGAAACGTCGTGGATGACTTTTATTCTTGACATAGTTATCAAAAAATTTTACAATTAAATGAGCCGGTTGACACTGGTCAAATATTTTGCATAATTGTAGGTTTTTTGAAGATGACGTAAACAACACATACTCATATAAAAAAGCCGGACTGCCGTTCGGCTTTTTTTGATGAAGGGGAGGTGAAATCAGTACATGTTAGCTAGCATTGTCGCAGCAATCGTCTGCGGCGTCATAGGCGTAGGCGCAGGGTATATTTACCGCAAGAACATTGCCGAAGGCAAGATCGGCCAGGCCGAAGTAGAAGCGCAGCGGATTATTTCCACGGCGCAGCAGAACGCGGAAGCCCGCAAGAAGGAACTGGTCCTGGAAGGCAAGGAAGAAGTGCATAAACTGCGTACGGACGCCGAACGGGAAAATAAGGAGCGCCGCAGCGAATTACAACGCATGGAACGGCGGTTGCTGCAGAAGGAAGAACATTTAGACAAGAAATTTGAGTCCATAGAAAAGAAAGAGGAATCGTTGCAGCGTAAGGAAGACGAAGTGACGAAAATCCAGGAGAAGATCGAAGCGCTTCACGCTCAGGAAATGGCTGAACTGGAACGGATTTCGGGCCTTACATACGACGAGGCGAAGGAGCTCCTCCTTTGCAACGTGCAGTCGGAGGTAAAGCACGAAACGGCTCAAATGATCAAGATGATGGAAGACGAAGCGAAGGAAGAAGCCGAAGGAAAGGCGCGGGAAATTATTGCCACGGCGATTCAGCGCTGCGCTGCCGACCACGTAGCGGAAACGACGGTCTCCGTCGTATCCCTGCCGAACGACGAAATGAAAGGCCGTATTATCGGCCGGGAAGGCCGTAATATCCGGGCTATCGAAACCCTGACGGGCGTCGACCTCATCATCGACGATACGCCGGAAGCCGTCATCTTGTCGTGCTTCGACCCCATTCGCCGCGAAATCGCCCGCATCGCCTTGGAAAAGCTCATCGCCGACGGACGTATTCATCCGGCGCGCATTGAAGAAATGGTGGAAAAAGCCCGCAAGGAAGTCAACCAGAAGATCCGCGAAGCCGGCGAACAGGCGACGTATGAAACAGGCGTTCACGGCCTGCATCCGGAACTCATCAAGATCCTGGGGCGTCTGCGGTACCGTACGAGCTACGGCCAGAACGTACTGCGCCATTCTATCGAAGTATCCCAGCTGGCGGGCATTATGGCCGCCGAGCTCGGCGTAGACGAAACGCTGGCCAAGCGGGCCGGTTTGATTCATGATATCGGCAAAGCCCTGGATCATGAATTGGAAGGCACCCACGTATCTATCGGCGCGGAAGTCGCCAAGAAGTACGGCGAATCCAAGCTGAGCATCAACTGTATTTCCGCGCACCACGGCGACGAAGAGCCGCGGAGCATCGAAGCCGTCCTCGTGTCGGCGGCAGACGCCGTATCGGCGGCGCGGCCGGGGGCAAGACGGGAAACGCTGGAAAACTACCTGAAGCGATTGACAAAACTGGAAGAAATCGCAAAATCTTTCGACGGCGTCGAAGATTGCTTTGCCATACAGGCCGGACGCGAAATCCGCGTCATGGTTAAACCGGAAAAGATCGACGAATCGGACTGCGTTCTCCTCGTTCACGACATCGTCAAGCGGATCGAGGCCGAACTGGAATATCCCGGTCAGATCAAAGTCGTCGTCATTCGGGAAACGCGAATGATCGATTATGCAAAATAATATGGAATACAAGTCCCTTGCCCCTGTCCGGGCAGGGGATTTTTTTCGCCTGATACAGGGGGCCAAAGGAGTTCGGGAAACGTAATGGGCAAATTATAAAAAAAATGAAAAAAAGGGCTTGCCAAAACGAGTGGGACATGGTAGAATACTTTTTGTCGGAACGCGAGAGGTTCCGATAAGTATGAAACGGCCCCGTGGTGTAGCGGTTTAACATGTCGCCCTGTCACGGCGAAGATCGTCGGTTCAAATCCGATCGGGGTCGCCATATTTTGCTCAGGTAGCTCAGTCGGTAGAGCAGGGGACTGAAAATCCCCGTGTCGGCGGTTCAATTCCGTCCCTGAGCACCATCTACATGCGGAAGTAGCTCAGTGGTAGAGCACCACCTTGCCAAGGTGGGGGTCGCGAGTTCGAGCCTCGTTTTCCGCTCCATAATATGGCGGCATAGCCAAGCGGTAAGGCAGAGGTCTGCAAAACCTTCATCCCCAGTTCGATTCTGGGTGCCGCCTCCATATTTCTCGTCGTGCCGAGGTGGCGGAACTGGCAGACGCAACGGACTTAAAATCCGTCGGATAGAAATATCCGTACCGGTTCGATTCCGGTCCCCGGCACCAAATGAATAACACAGTACTGTGAGTGTTACGTTGGCTTCAGCCGGCACGTCTTACAGAATGTTTAAAAGGTTTGGATGGAAATCCAAACCTTTTTTGTAATATTCTTTCATTTAATTTATAATATAAGAATGGCGGTCTGTATGGAAGCATATCAGTACAAAGTATCTGATTTCGAAGGGCCTTTGGATTTGCTGCTGTATTTAATCGAAAAAAACAAAGTCGATATTTACAATATTCCCATCGCGGAGATTACCGATCAGTTCAACGCCTATGTCGCGCAGCTCGACGGCTTCGACGTCAATTACGCCAGCAAATTTTTCGTCATGGCGGCGACGCTGCTGCAGATTAAGTCGCGCCTGCTCCTGCCTAAACCGCCTAAGGCGGAGCCGGAAGAGGACGAAGAGGATTTGCAGGACCAATTAGTCCGCCAGCTCGTCGAGTACAAGCGGATGAAAGAAATTTCCGGCGTCATGGGCGCGCTGTGGGAGCAGCGGAGCCATATGCTGGAACGGCCGGCGACGCCTATGCCCTATCAGGCCCGCTTTGTCGGGAAAATCGAGCGCGACGCCCTGTATCGGGCTTTTCGCCTCGTATATCGGGCGCTGGAAGAAAAAAAGCCGCCGGAGGTTCATATCCGGCAGGAAATATACAGCGTGGAAGAGTGCATGCAGCGCGTCGTGTACCAGCTGCGCCAAACGGTGCGGCCGGCTTCCGTGCTGGCCGTATTCCGCCGGTGCCGCTCCAAGGTCGAGCTCGTCGTCACCTTCCTGGCCGTATTGGAGCTCATAAAGCTGGGAACCTGCCATACTGTTTCGGAGGGAGAGGATGGGAATGCCGTTGCCTTGCGGTATGCCGGCGCGTACGCATAAGCCGGAAGCGCTGCTCGAGGCGCTGCTGTTTCTCAGCGGCCAGCCTATGACGGCGGCCGATATTTGCGCCCACACGGGCTGGAGCCGCGAAGAAACGGAAGCGGCGGCTTCGGCGCTGGAGCAGGTCCTCGACGAACG
This sequence comes from Megasphaera sp. An286, assembly GCF_002163455.1. Lineage (NCBI taxonomy): Bacteria > Bacillati > Bacillota > Negativicutes > Veillonellales > Veillonellaceae > Megasphaera > Megasphaera sp. An286. The sequence goes on from NZ_NFIY01000007.1 coordinate 26,050, forward strand.
GCGCGGCCTCAAGCTTATCCGCGTTGCCGGAGGGTATCAGCTGGTCACGCGGCCCGAGCTGTACGACGCAGTCAAATGGGTGCGGACAGGCGCGGCGGAGCTGTCGCCCATGGCCTTGGAGGTACTGGCTATCGTGGCCTTCAAGCAGCCTGTCACGCGGGCCGATATCGAAAAGCTGCGCGGCGTGTCGTCGGAGCGCATTTTATCGTCTCTGCTGCAGCAGGGGCTGATCGTAGATTTGGGACGGAAGGATAGTCCGGGACGGCCGATCATGTACGGCACGTCGGCATATTTTTTGGAATGCATCGGCATGGATTCGCTGGAAGAACTGGCCGGCCGCGTGCCGCCGGAGCTGACGGCGCCTGCCGGCGAAGAGATACAGGAGGATATAGATGGAAAGGCTACAGAAGGTAATGAGTAACTGCGGCATCGCGTCGCGCCGCGCATCGGAGCAGATGATTTTAGACGGGCGGGTCCGGGTAAACGGCGTCATCGTCCGCGAGCTCGGGACGAAGGTAAATCCCGATAAGGATATCATCCTCGTCGACGGCAAACGGCTGGAAGCGCAGCCCAAGCATTATTACTTATTTAATAAGCCCAAGGGCGTTATTACGACGTCCAGCGACGACCAGGGCCGGCCGACGGTCATGGATTATTTCCGCAAGGAAAAGGACCGCATTTACGCCGTAGGGCGGCTGGACCAAAATACGGAAGGCCTTCTGCTCATGACCAATGACGGTGAGCTGGCCAACATCCTCATGCATCCCAGCACGATGGTCGATAAGACCTACGAAGTCAAGGTCAAAGGACGCATTTCCGATACGATACTGCAGAATCTGGCCGACGGCGTACCGCTGGAAGACGGCATGACAGCTCCTGCTGACGTATACTACGTCGGCTTCGACAGCAAGAGCGGCCTGACGACGATAGAAATTACGATTCACGAAGGGAAAAACCGCCAGGTACGCCGCATGATCGAGCATTTCGGCTTTCAGGTGCACAATTTGCGCCGCGTCCAGTACGCCTTCTTGACCCTGAGCGGCGTCAAGCGCGGCTCGTACCGCAGCCTGAAGCCTGAAGAAGTCGCTGAACTGTATAAATACAAATAAAAAGGCGGGAACGTCTGATGAAACACGTCATTATCATCGGCGCCGGCGCTGCCGGCATCATGGCCGCCTTGGCTGCGGCCGGACAGGGCGCGTCGGTTACGCTGCTGGAAAAAAATAATATTGTCGGAAAAAAGATGGGCATTACCGGCAAGGGCCGCTGCAATTTGACCAATGCCTGCGCCATGGACGAGTTCGTCGCCCATACGCCGGGAAATGGGAAATTCCTGTACAGCGCCTACGGCCAGTTTTCCAATGAAAACCTGCTGGACTTGCTGCATCAGTGGGGACTGGAAACGAAGGTAGAACGCGGCGGCCGCGTTTTTCCCCAGTCCGACAGCGCCATTGAAGTGCGCAAGCTCTTATACGACCGCCTCTGCCGCGCCGGCGTGCATATCCGCCTGAACGAGGCGGCGACGGCCGTGCAGCGCTGGGGCGATACTTTTGCGGTCCGTACGCAGGCCGGGCAGTATGAAGGCGATGCCTGCATTATTACGACGGGCGGCATGTCCTATCCCGTCACGGGTTCTAGCGGCGACGGATACGGCTTTGCTAAGAGCCTGGGCCATGCCGTGACAGAGCTCAAGCCGTCGCTCATTCCCTTTACGACGAAGGAAACGTGGCCTCATGCCTTGTCGGGCTTGTCGCTGCGCAACGTCGAGGCCTCCTTGTGGAAGCGGGGGAAGATGCTCGCCTCGCAGTTCGGCGAAATGCTTTTCACTCATTTCGGCGTATCGGGGCCGATTATCCTCATGCTCAGCGCGGCGGCGGCGCACAAGAAGCAATGCCAATATCCCATGCAGCTGCGCATCAATTTAAAGCCGGCCTTGTCTAAGGAAACGCTGGATCAGCGCGTACAGCGCGATTTCCAGAAATACATCCGCAAGGAAGCGGAAAACGCCATGAAAGACCTGCTGCCGCAGCGGCTCATTCCCATCGTGCTGGAACAGGCCGGCATCGACGGCCGCTGTCAGGTCAACCAGATTTCCCGCGAGCAGCGGCAGGATCTGGTCGATTCGCTGCAGGCGCTGACCCTGACGATTACGGGGACGCGGCCTATCGAGGAAGCCATCGTTACGGCCGGCGGAGTCAGCGTGCGGGAAATCAATCCCAAGACGATGGAATCCAAGCTGACGCCGAGACTGTATTTTGCCGGCGAGGTAATGGACATAGACGCCTATACAGGCGGATATAATCTGCAGGCTGCCTTTTCGACGGGCTACGTAGCCGGCATGGCAGCGGCAAAGGAGGAATAAGGGATGGAACGTTTGACCGTAGCCATCGACGGGCCGGCCGGAGCCGGAAAGAGCAGCGCCGCCCGCCTGGTGGCCAAGAGACTGGGGTATTTGTACATTGATACGGGCGCGATGTACCGGGCCTTTACCTGGGCGATGCTGCAGGAAAAAATCGATATAGGAGACGCGGAGGCCGTCAGGGCGCTGACGGAGCGCATCGACATTCGGCTGGAGCCGCTGGAAGACAAATGCCGCGTGTTCGTCGGCGAAAGGGAAGTTACCGACGCCATCCGCACGCAGGATATATCTTCTCGCGTATCTTCCGTTTCAGCTCTTGCAGTCGTACGGGAAAAACTGGTACAATTACAGAGGAACATGGCCGAAGGAGGCGGCGTCATTTTGGACGGCCGCGACATCGGCACCGTCGTGCTGCCGAAGGCCGATTTGAAGATATTCTTAACGGCGTCCGTCGAATCGCGGGCCCGCCGCCGCTACCTGGAAGTACAGGCGAAAGGCGGTACGGAAACGCTGGAGGACATTGCGGCCAGCATAGCGTCCCGCGACGATATGGATTCTCACCGCGCCGTCAGTCCCTTGCGACAGGCCGACGACGCGATCCTTCTCGACAACAGCGAATTAAATCTGGAAGAAACGGCCGATGCGATTACCGATTTAATTCAGCAGCGCTGTCGATGAAAGCCATTTCGTATTGGATTATCCGCCGGATATTCAACTTCGTGACTTACACACTCATCGGCATGAAAGTCTACGGCGAAGAGCATATTCCGGCTGAGGGGCCTTTTATCATCGTGTGCAATCACGCCAGCTACTTCGACCCGCCTTTGCTGGGAACGGCGGTGCGCCATCGCCTCATCCACTTCATGGCGAAAGAAGAGCTGTTCCGCAACCCGATTATGAATTGGTTTCTGCGGTATGTCCATACCTTTCCCGTCCATCGGGGCCGCATCGATAAAAAGGCCATCGTAGAATCGTTCCGCGTGCTGAAAAGCGGCGGCGTTCTCGGCATTTTTCCCGAAGGGACGCGCAAGTGCCAGGGCATACTCGGGCCGTTTCACGACGGCTTCGCCGGCATTGCCATCAAGGCAGGTGTGCCGGTCCTTCCGGCAGTCGTTGTCAATTCGAGAGAGCTGCCGAAGAAAACGGGACCCGTACAGATCGTATTCGGCGAACCGGTCATGCCGCCGGCAGATAAAAAGGCCGATAAGGAAGCGATACGGCAATTTTCAGAAGAAATTCGGGAAATTGTCTTAGCTATGCTAAATCGGCATGGAGGGACAGAAAAATGAAGGTAACTATTGCCGAGGCCTGCGGTTTTTGCTACGGTGTGCGTCGGGCCGTGGACATGGCGTCGCAGGCGGAAACGGGGACGAAAACCCTGGGGCCTATCATTCATAACCCACAGGTCGTAGCCCGTCTATCCGCACAGGGAGTGGCTCCCGTCGATTCTCTCGACGAAGTGGGCGACGGCGAAACGGTCCTGATTCGCTCGCACGGCGTTGGCCCCAGCGTCTATGAAGAAGCTTCCCGGCGGGGCATACGCGTCATCGACGCGACGTGTCCCCATGTCAAAAAAGCACAGCAAGACGCGAAAAAAATCGTCGAAGAAGGAAAAAATTTAGTAATTATAGGCGAAAAAGCCCATCCTGAAGTAATTAGTATTTCACAATGGGGGGCAAATCGTGCTATTATAATAGATAGGGAAATTGAAGCAGAACAAATTCCCTTTTCTGAATCACTGGGAGTCGTCGTCCAGACGACCTTTTCCCAAGAGCAATTCAAGCGCATTGCCGAAATCCTGAAGACGAAGACGAACGATTTAGACGTGCACATGACTATCTGCACGGCGACGCAGCAGCGCCAGAACGCCGCTGTGGAATTGGCCGGCAAGGTAGACGCCATGATCGTCGTCGGCGGCAGGAACAGCGCCAATACGGGAAGGCTGGCGCAGGTATGCAGAGAACAGGGTTGCCCTACATACCATATTGAAACGGCGGCTGAATTAGACACGGCGGCCTTTCGTGGTATGAATCATATAGGCATTACAGCCGGTGCTTCCACACCGGATTGGATAATACAGGAGGTTGTTGATATTATGGAAAATTTGCAAGCTGAAGGCACAGAAGTAATGAGTGAAGAATTGTTGGATCAGTACGACTATGAAGAAAATCCAAAGAAAGGCGACGTGGTAAAGGGCACGGTTATTTCTGTGAACGATGATGCTGCCTATGTTTCCATCGGTACGAAAGCAGAAGCCATTCTGCCGAAGAAGGAAATTGCCGTTCCTGCTCCGGAAAAAGCCAGCGACGTCATTCACGTCGGCGACGAACTGACCGTAGAAATTGCCAACAATATTAAAGAAGAAGGCTCTATCGTCGTGTCTCTCGTCAAGATGAAGAAAGTCGAAGACTGGAAAGAAGTTCGCGACGCTTTTGAAAACGATCAGCTCGTCGAATGCGTAGGCAAAGAAACAAACAAGGCCGGCCTTGTCGTTTCCATCAAATCCCTGCGCGGATTTATTCCCCTGTCCCAGGGCGACGTTAAATTCGTAAAATCTTTGGATAATCTCGTCGGCCAGACCTTCCAGGTCAAAGTCATCGACATTGACGAACACAAAAACCGTCTCGTCTTGTCCCGTAAAGCCGTTTTGGAAGCAGAACGGGAACAGAAACGGGCTGAAGCGCTGCAGAATATCGAAGAAGGCGCAGTTCTCGAAGGCACAGTCGTTAAAATCATGCCGTACGGCGCGTTTATCGACTTGGGCGGCGTAGAAGGCCTGCTCCATATTTCCGACATTTCCTGGAAGCGCGTAAGCTCCGTCGACGCTGTTCTTCAGGTCGGCGAAAAGCTTAACGTATTGGTACAGAAATTCGATCAGGAACGGAACCGCATTTCCTTGTCTTTGAAAGCGCTTCAGAAGAATCCCTGGATTGCCGCTATCGAAAAATTTGAAGTCGGCGACGTCGTAAAAGGCGAAGTTAAGAAGCTCCTTCCCTTTGGCGCTATTTTAGCGATCGATCCTGAACTCCAGGGCTTGCTCCACGTATCCGAACTGACGGAAAAACGCGGCGCCGTCGTTAAAGACCTGGTCAACATCGGCGACGTCATGAACGTCAAGATCATCGGCATCGACACGGATAAAAAGAAAATATCCTTGAGTGTCTTGGCTATTCAGAAAGATGAAGAAGAACAGGAAGTTCGCAACTATCTGGACAAACAAGAACAGGCCGAAGCAGCCGACGACGCTGTAGAAGGCGAATAATTTTCAACGAAGGGGGATAGCCGGCATGCCCGGTTATCCTTTTTTCATATTAAGAAAGGACAACAGGAAACTGGTATGTATAAACCGTTAGTAGCTATCGTCGGCCGGCCGAACGTAGGCAAGTCGACGTTATTCAACGCTATTGTCAAGAAGCGCATTTCTATCGTAGAGGATATTCCCGGCGTCACGCGGGACCGCATTTACTATGACGCAGAATGGCTCAATCAGGAATTTACTATGATCGATACGGGCGGCATCGAATTCGTCGACTCGGAAAATCATATCTTCACGAGCATGCGCTATCAGGCAGAGCTGGCTATCCGCGAAGCCGACGTCATCCTGTACGTCGTCGATGGGAAAGCCGGCGTTCAGCCTCAGGATGAAGATATCGCCCGCATCCTCCGCTCCAGCGGCAAGCCGGTCATTTTGGTAGTCAACAAAATCGACAGCGTAGAGCTGTCCATGAACATTTATGAATTTTACAGCCTCGGCCTGGGCGATCCCATCGGCATTTCGGCTGTCAACCTCATGAACCTGGGCGACCTGCTGGACGAAGTGCTAAAGCACATCAAAAACGTGCCCTATGAAGAAGACGACGAAGAAACGATACACATCGCCCTCGTCGGCCGTCCGAACGTAGGCAAATCATCTATGACCAACGCCCTGCTGGGGCAGAACCGGGTTATCGTCAGCAATATGCCCGGCACGACCCGCGATTCTATCGACACCCATTGGGAATACGAAGGATCTAAGTTCGTCCTCATCGATACGGCAGGCATGCGCCGCAAGGGGAAAATCGACATTCCCGTCGAACGGTACAGCGTCGTCCGCGCCCTGCGGGCCGTAGACCGCTGCGACGTGGCTGTCCTCGTACTGGACGGCGTCGAAGGCGTAACGGAACAGGATAAGAAAATTGCCGGCTACGTCCACGAAGCGGGCAAGGGATGCGTCATCGTCGTCAATAAATGGGACCTGGTGACCAAGGACAGCAAGACGAGCCAGAAGTACGAAGAAGACATCCGCCGCGAGCTGGCGTTCCTGCAGTACGCGCCGATCTTGTTCGCTTCGGCCCTGACTAAGCAGCGCATCAACCGTTTGGCCGACATGGTCAAATTCGTATCGGAACAGCAGCATATGCGCGTGTCGACGAGCGTACTGAACGAGCTCATCGAAGACGCCCAGCTGACCAATCCGCCGCCGGCCAAGGGCGGCAAGCTGCTGAAAATCTATTATATGACGCAGGCCTCCGTGCAGCCGCCGACGTTCATTTTGTTTGTCAACGAGCCGCAGCTCATGCATTTCTCCTATCTGCGCTTTTTGGAAAACCGGCTGCGCGAAACCTTCGGCTTTGAAGGTACGCCGATTCGCCTGATACTGCGGGGAAAGAAGGATGGTGACGCCCTATGATGATGGGAATCGCTTGCTTGCTCTTAGCGTATATCGCGGGCTCCTTTCCGAGCGGCCTGGTCATCGGCAAGGCCATTTACCATACGGACCCGCGGGACTACGGCAGCCATAATACGGGCGCGACGAACGCCTACCGCGTCTTCGGCGCCGCCGGCGGCCTGGCCGTCCTCATCCTGGACGTCGCCAAGGGTATGCTCGGCGTGTATTTGGGGCAAGTCGCCGCTTCGGCGATGGCCATGCCGGAAGACCAGCGCATCTACCTCATGGTGCTCGGCGGCTGCGTGGCTCTCGTCGGCCATTCCTGCTCTATTTTCCTGAAATTTAAAGGCGGCAAGGGCGTGGCCACCGGTCTGGGCATCATCTTGTTCCTGGCTCCTTGGGAAACGCTCATCGTCTTCGCCATATGGTGTGCTATCGTCGCGGCGACGCGCATCGTATCTCTCGGCTCTATCGTCGCCGCCGTACTGGTGCCGGTTTTGATGTACTTCTTCGACGAGCCCCTGCCGCTTACGATATTCGGTTTGATTGCGGCCGTCCTCGTCGTCGTGCGCCATAAGGACAACATCATCCGCCTCATGCAGGGACGGGAGCTGAAGGTAGAGAGAATCAAGAAAAACTAAGGAAAAATTTTCTTTTTCTTATGGGCCTTTGCTATTTGATATGTAAAGAAAAACGTGTATAATTGTTTGTGTACGAGCAGGTGATTATGTGAGAATCATATCCGGCAGTGCAAAAGGGAGAATATTGAAATCGCCGAAAGGCATGCTGACGAGGCCGACGCTGGACCGTACGAGGGAAAGCTTGTTCAACATATTGGCCAACGGCGTGCTGGAAGGTGCTTCTGTGCTGGACATCTTTGCCGGCACGGGAGCCTTGGGCCTGGAAGCCCTGAGCCGCGGCGCGGCGCACTGCGTGTTTATCGACCACTACACGCAGGCCCTGATTCGGCAGAACGCCGAATTGTGCGGCTTTGGCGGGCAGTATGAAATCCTCCGCATGGAGGCCGGCAAGGCCTTGGCGCGGCTGCAGGGACGTCAATTTCAATATATTTTTGCGGATCCACCGTATAATAAGAATTTGGTGAATAGTACGATTGCTTTAATATGTCAATACGATTTGCTGGCTCCTGACGGATTACTTCTCATGGAACACAGCAGGGACGAAGAGATAGCAGACAGCCTGCTGTATGAGATCATCAGAGAAAAAGCCTATGGAAAGGATACGCGCATCGCCTTTATCCGCAGGCATCAGGGAGGAATTGAATCGTGAAAATCGGAATTTGTCCGGGCAGCTTCGACCCCGTGACGAATGGACACATTGATATTTTTGAACGCAGCAGCAAATTAGTAGATAAGCTTATTATCGCCGTATTTGAAAATCCGTCGAAAAAGCCGCTGTTTACGATGGAGGAACGGGAAGACATGCTTCGGGAAACGACGCGTCATATTCCCAATATCGAAGTAGCCAGCTTTCATGGCTTGCTGAACGAATACGCCATCGAACACGGTGCGACGATCATTATACGCGGCTTGCGGGCCCTCAGCGATTTTGAATACGAATTCCAGCGGGCGCTGCTCATGAAAAAAGTCGAACCGGATATTGAAACCGTATTTATTATGACGAGTACAAAGTATTCCTTTATCAGCTCTACAGGCATCCGCGAACTGGCGTGCTTCGGCGGCAAGCTCGACGACATGGTGCCCGAGTACGTAGAACAGAAGTTGAAAGAAAAGTTCAAAGATAAATATCAGGCGTAGGGGTGGAAGACATGAATTCGGATAAATTGTTGGAAGATTTGGAAAGCTTGGTAATGAACGCATCGAAGGTTCCTTTTACAAATAAAAAGATGATCGAAGAAGAAGAACTCCTGCAGATCATCGACGACTTGAAGGAATCCATGCCGGCTGAGCTGGAACAATCGAAAAAGGTACTGGCCGAAAAAGATAAGATCATTGCCGACGCGCAGCATCATGCCGACAGCATGGTGGCGCAGGCCAAGGACTATATTGCCAAATTGACGGAAGAAAGCGAACTGGTGCGCCAGGCGCAGAAACGGGCGAATCAGATTATTCTGGACGCCAATCAGTCTTCGGAAGAATTGAAGAGCAGTTCCATTACATACGCCGGCGACGTCTTGAAATACGTCGAATCGACGTTGGAAAAGACCTTGTCCAGCATCAAGCAGAACCGCGACAGCTTACTGCAGTCCAACCGGCAGGATGAGACGAAGTAAGGCAGATACGCAGTATAAGTGCAATATCCAGAGGGGTATTGCACTTATTTAAGTTATGGGCAGAGGAGTCAGATATGCAGGAAAACAAGTATGAAGCGATGAAATCCATTACGTCCCGCGACAACCAATGGATTAAAAAAGCCTGCTCGCTGAAGCAGAAAAAGGGACGCCAGCAGGAGCGGATGGTCTTTGTCGAGGGAATGCGCGTCGTCAGGGACGCGGCGGAAAGCGGCGTTCGCCGCGCCGTTTGCTTTCTTTCGCCGAAGGGCAGGGACCACGAGAAGTTTCAGGAAATATACGACATGGGCCGGGCCCTGGATTGGACGTTTTTTTCCGTGACGGACAGTGTGTACGACAAGCTGAAGGACACGAAAGCGCCGCAGGGCATCGCGGCGATGCTGCCGTACGTCACGGTGTCTCTCGACGAGCTGGGCGGCCTTGCGCCGCGTCAGGCTGTCGTGTATTTGCAGGCCGTCCAAGACCCGGGAAATTTAGGGACGATCATCCGGACGGCGGCTGCGGCGAACGCTGCGGCGATTTTGCTGAGCGAAGGCAGCGTCGACGTGTACAATGATAAGACCATACGCAGCGCTATGGGCGCTATATTTAAGCTTCCCATCGTGCAGGATGTAGATGAAGAACAGCTGCTGGCCTTTTGCCGGCGAAACGGGCGGGCCTTATTCGGTACGGCGCCGCAGGGGACCATATCTTATGAAAAAGCCGCCTACGGCCAGCCGGTAGTATTGGCCTTCGGCAACGAAGGAAACGGCCTGTCCGAAGGACTTTTGAAGCAGTGCCGCGACGTGCTGACCATTCCCATGCGCAGCAATACGGAGTCTCTGAACCTGTCCATGTCGGTAGGCATCGTCCTGTACAAGGCCTGGGAAGCGAATGGATTTAAGGAGTAGTGTTATGACCGATATCAAAATGATTTTGCAGCAATATAAGGACGGCGCCCTGTCGCTGGACGAAGCCGCCGCGGCTCTTCGAAGCGATGAGCCGTCTGTCCTGGATTTAGGCTTTGCCAATTTGGATTTGCAGCGCCAGAAGCGGTGCGGCTTTCCTGAAGTCGTATACTGCGCCGGGAAGACTGTCGGGCAGTCCGTACAGATTTTGGGACTTCTCATGAAACAGTATGACAATGTCATCGGTACGCGGGCTTCGAAGGAAGTGTACGACCGCCTCATGCCGGACATTCCCGACGCGCAGTACGACGAACTGGCCCGCATGGTTTACCAGTTTAAGGATAAAACCGTCGTCAACGGCGATAGGGTTATCGCCGTCATCACTGCCGGTACCAGCGATATTCCCGTCGCCGAGGAAGCGGCATTGACGGCGGAAATCATGGGAAATACGGTAGAGCGCATTTATGACGTCGGCGTCGCCGGCCTGCACCGCCTGCTGAACCGCAGCGCAGACATTCGCCGGGCCAACGTCTGCGTCGTAGTCGCCGGTATGGAGGGGGCCTTGGCCAGCGTCGTCGGCGGCCTCGTCGACAAACCGGTCGTCGCCGTGCCGACGAGCATCGGCTACGGCGCTAATTTCCATGGCTTGTCAGCTCTGCTGGCTATGCTCAACAGCTGCGCCGCCGGCGTGTCCGTCGTCAATATCGACAACGGTTTCGGCGCCGGCCGCATGGCCGATATGATCAATCGGATGAGGTGAGGCCATGGAAACGCTGTGGCAGATAGAAGCCAATATTGACGATATGAATCCGCAGAACATGGAATACGTATTCCAAAAGCTGCTGGACTTGGGCGTTAACGACGTGTGGGCTATGCCCATGATGATGAAGAAATGCCGCATGGCGTCTATGCTGTGCGTATTGTGCCCGGAAGAGATGATCGAGGCGGCGGCTTCTCTTATTTTTGCCGAAACGACGTCCATCGGCATCCGGTATTTTCCTGTCCGGCGCACGATTTGCAGCCGGGAAATCGAGACGGTTTGCGTAGACGGCGAACAGATTCGCTGCAAGATAACCTCTTACGACGGAAAGGTTATGAATATTTCCGCCGAATACGACGACTGCCGTGCCGCTGCCGCGCGGACCGGGACGGCGCTGAAGGAATGGCAGCGAAAGGCGAAGGAAGAGGCGTATAGACTATATGGATGTAAAACTGCAACCAATTGTTGAAGATTTTAAACGCAAGCTCGCTGCGGCGCAGATTCGCTGCGTGCGGGAAAAGGACATAAATTATGGGCATCAAGTCGTCTGCGCCCAGGGTACGGCCGAAGGGACGGTCAATTTTTACTACGGTAAAAAGGGCCTGTCCGTCGTCGTGCAGGGAAAAGACGGAGCGCTGAAACAGACCTTAACGGCTCTGACGACGGGAGAAAAGGCGGCGGATCCTGCTGCAGCTCCGCTGTACAGTGCAGAGGGGCTGCATCCGCAGGGAATTTCCTGCTGGATGGGCTGCGACGAATCGGGGAAGGGCGACGTATTCGGACCGCTGGTCGCGGCGGCCTGCCTGATTCAGGCCGATGAAGAAGCGCCGCTCCGCCGTCTCGGCGTCTGCGACAGCAAGATGCTGACGGACGATGCGATTGCCCGTCTGGCTGCAGAGATACGGGAGATGCTGGGAGACCGCTGCGTCGTCTCCGTTCTCATGCCGGAGGAATATAACGCCCGGTACCAGGCCTTTAAGCAAAGACGAAAAAATTTAAACCATCTCCTGGGCAGTATACATGGACATAACATACGTGTACTATTGTCAAAATACGAATGTCCATGTATAATAGTCGATAAGTTCGGTAAAGAGGAATATGTTTTAGCTGAGCTGCAAGACGAAGCATCGTCACATCAAATCATCCAGGTTACGAAGGGCGAACGGGATACGGCCGTCGCGGCGGCATCTATCCTGGCCCGGCAGGCTTTCGTCGACGCCATGGCCCGTTTGGCTCAGCAGTACGGCATGACCTTTCCCAAGGGAGCCTATATGGGCATCGCTTCGGCTATTGCCGCCTTTCGAAAGACTTACGGCGACGGTGAATTGTCCAGCGTAGGGAAATTGAATTTTAAAAATTTCGATTTTTTACGGTGACCTGAGATGAACAGAGTAATTATCAACGCCGATGATTTCGGCATTCATACGGAAGTAAACAGGGCCGTCATAGAAGCCCATGAGCAAGGACTGCTGCTGAGCACATCGCTCCTGGCGTCGGGGCCGGCCTTTGACGAGGCCGCCGCGTTGGCGCGGCAATATCCTGGGCTTGGCGTCGGCATTCATTTGTGCCTTGTCGGCGCCTTGCCGACGGTGTTATCGCCGAAAGAAGTTCCGACCTTAGTCGACGACAACGGATTGCTGCCGGAAAGCTACGTCCCTCTCGTAAAGCATATGTGGACGGGCCGGATAGACTTCGAGCAGGTATATCGGGAGCTGGATGCGCAGATGGAAAAAATCATGAGCGCCGGCCTGAACGTTACCCACGTCGACAGCCATCAGCACATGCATATGCTGCCGCCGGTGTGGAAGATCGTGCAGGCTTTGATGAAAAAATACGGCCTCCATCGTCTCCGCATTCCGAAGGAATCCTATTCGTTTAAAGTCATGGCGGCGAGTCCGGGCCGCGTCATGGGGCGGGACGGTTTGACGTATTTGGCGAGAAAAGCCATGTCCGATGTCAAGCGTCTTCGCTTTACGACGACGGACTATTTTTGGGGCATGGTCGACGGCGGTCATATGACCGAGGCGAACTTAGCGCATATCCTGCGGCATATGCCTTTCGGCGTCCATGAAATCATGATGCATCCGGGGCGGAGCACGGCGGTTCTTTCCCAATCCTTTTCCTGGGGGTATCATTGGGAAGAGGAATTTCATGCGTTGATCTCGCCGCGCATACGGCAGCTCATGAAAGAGCAGAATATAGAACCAATCCATTACGGCCAGCTGCCGTAAATGCAGTACAGGGAGTGACATATATTGAACATATTAGTAACAGGCGGAGCCGGATTTATTGGCTCTCATCTGGTTGACGGTCTCGTCGAAGCCGGTCATCATGTCGTCGTAGTAGACAACTTGAGTACCGGCTGCCGGGAACACGTCCATGACCAGGCCGTATTTTATGAAATGGATATATTGCAGAAGGACGAGCTGGCCCGTATTTTTGCAGACGGTGCTTTTGACATCGTCTTTCATGAAGCAGCGCAGACCTTGGTGCCCTATTCGATGGAGCACCCCCGTGAGGATGCAGAACTCAATATCATGGGGCTGCTGAATGTATTGGAGTTATGCCGGCAGTTTGGCGTGAAAAAATTTCTCTTTTCTTCTTCGGCTGCCGTATATGGGGACAATGTGCAGGTGCCGCTGGCAGAAAACGCGCCCCTTCAGCCAACATCCTTTTATGGTTTGACGAAGGTGACGGCTGAAAAGTATATTCAAATGTACCATGACGTGTTCGGCCTTTCCTATGCAATTCTGCGCTACTCCAACGTCTACGGCGAACGGCAGGGCAGCCACGGCGAAGGCGGCGTCGTCTATATCTTTTCCGACGCTATTGCAGAAGGCCGGGAGATTACCATATTCGGCGACGGCGATCAGTCCCGCGACTTTATTTATGTCAAAGACGTCGTCCGGGCCAACATGGCCGCCATGGATGAAACGGCGCCGTCGGGAATCTATAATATCAGCACCAACATCGAAACGACGGTTAACGCGCTGAAGGAAATCCTGTTTTATTTTTCCCAGACAGCCGTGCCCGTTTCCTATGCAGAGGCCCGCAGCGGCGATATTTACCGCTCGGCTCTGGATAATGCATTGGCGAAGCAGACACTGCGCTGGCGTCCGGTGACTAAGCTGCTTGAGGGGCTGCAGCAGACGTATTTCTATTTTGCAGGGAGGAAACAGACATGAAGGAAGAAAAAGACTACAAATTTTACTTAGTACGAGAAGATATTCTTCCCGAAGCAATTAAGAAGACGATTCGGGTAAAAGAGTTTTTAAAGCATAATCAGAAGACGACGATCAACGAAGCGGTGCGCCTTATGGACTTGAGCCGCAGCGCCTACTATAAGTATAAGGATTACGTCTTTCCCTTCCACGATGTAACACAAGGGCGCGTCGTGACGATTTCTCTTATGGTATTGGACAAGCCAGGCGAGTTGTCGCAGATATTAAATGCCGTAGCGGAAAGCAACTGCAGTATCCTGACGATAAATCAGGGCATTCCGCTGCAGGGTATTGCCGATGTCAGCATTTCCATTGAAACGAAGGAAATGACCATTGCCGTCGATGATTTGATTAAACGGCTGGAAGATCTGTCCGGCGTCCGCAAGGTAGAAATCATCGGCCAGGCGTGAGAATATAGACAAGATTCAGAAGGGGGATTATTATGAAAAAAGTGTCGATTGCATTATTGGGGTGCGGTACCGTTGGAAAAGGCGTCATCGATTTGCTGGCCATGAACGGCCCGCTGATTGAAGAACAGCTCGATACGGAAATTACGATTAAGCGCGTCTTGATTCGGGATATGCCGAAATATGAACAGATGGAATTGCCCGGCGATATTTTGCTTACGACGGACTTTGCCGATATCGTCAACGATGACGAAATAGAGATTGTCGTTGAAGTCATGGGCAGTGCTGATTTTGCCAAGGACTGCATTGAGCAGTGCTTCAAAAAAGGCAAGAGCGTAGTCAGCGCCAACAAGGACCTCATTGCCGACTATGGTATGCCTTTGCTGAAGATGGCTAAGGAATGCAACGTAGACTTCCAGTTTGAAGCCAGCGTCGCCGGCGGGATTCCCATCGTGCGGCCTATGTACTCCTCTCTCAACAGCAATACGATGGAAGAAATCATCGGCATCATGAACGGCACGACAAACTATATTTTGTCGAATATGACCGATACGGGCATGTCCTATGAAACGGCGCTGAAGGAAGCTCAGGAAAAGGGCTACGCTGAAGCAGACCCGACAAACGACGTCAGCGGCTACGATGCAGGACGTAAAATCGCCATATTGGCTACGCTGGGCTTCCATTCGGCTCTTACCTTCAACGACGTATCCGTCGAAGGGATTGAAAACATCGCCCAGGAAGACATTCAGCATGCCCGGGAAATGGGCTATGTCATTAAGCTGCTGGCTATCGCCCGCCAGGATGGGGACGGCATATCCTTGAACGTCCATCCGGCCTTTATCCGCAAGGGACACCCGCTGGCCAATGTCGGCGGCGCGTATAATGCCGTATACGTCCGCGGCAACTGCGTAGGCGACGTCATGTTCTACGGTCAGGGCGCAGGGTCCCTTCCGACGGCCAGCGCCGTCGTCAGCGACGTCATGAACGTCATTCTCCACTGCAACATCAACATTACAGGCAGCCGCGATTTCGTATGGCACGACCCGAAGCTGAAGCCGCAGGACTCGATTTGCGCACCTTATTACCTGCGCATGGTCGTAGACAATGCGCCCGGCGTATTGTCCAGCATTTCCGCTGTCTTGGCGCAGCATAAAATTAGTATCCGCTCTTTGATCCAGAAAGATGAGACGACGGAAATCGCCGAAATCGTCATCTTGATCGACAGCTCGGCGGCCGGCCTGGTTAACCAGTCTTTGAAGGAAATTGAAGACCTGGCCTGCGTCCGCAAGATTGCCAACGCGATCCGCGTTATCGAGGTATAATTATGACGACAAGAACACTGCACGTGCAGGTGCCGGCCACATCGGCGAATCTCGGTTCGGGATTCGACGCCGTCGGCATCGCTCTCAACTATTTCAACGAAATATATTTTACAGAAGATGATAAAGAGTTTATTTCCGTAGAAATCGAAGGCTTGGGAAAGGGTGAAATTCCCGAAACCTTTGCCGATAATATGGTCGGCCAGGCTATGGAACGGGCCGCCGCATACAACGGCGGGGCCCTGCCTAAAGGCGGCGCAGTGAAGCTCGTCAACCGCATCCCGCCGGGACGGGGCATGGGCAGCAGCTCGTCGGCCATTATCGGCGGCATCCTCATCGGCGACGCCTTGACGGGCTCCAAGATGAGCAGGGAAGACATGCTGTCCCTGGCTACGGAAATCGAAGGTCATCCGGACAACGTCGCGCCGGCCTTGCTGGGAGGCCTGACGATTTCTATTATGGACGGCGGCAAGACCATGACCAACATCGTGCCTGTCGGAGATGATTTATCCTTCATTACCGTATCTCCCGACGTGGAAGTATTTACGGAAGACGCCCGCGCCGTTCTGCCTAAGGAAATCGCCTATAAGGACGCCGTGTTCAACGTGAGCCGCGTCAGCTTCCTCGTCTCCTCCCTCGTTACGAAGCAGTACGACCGGCTGCAATACGGCCTGCAGGATAAGCTCCACGTGCCGTACCGCATCGGCCTCATTCCCGGCGGAGAGTCTGTCCTGAAAGCAGCCGAAGACGCCGGCGCCCTGGGTGCGACGATCAGCGGCTCCGGCTCGACGCTCATCGCCTTTGCCGTAGAAAACGAACAGGCGATTATGGAAGCTATGATGAACGAATTCAAGATACGGGGCATCGACTCGGAAGGCCATATCTTGAAATGCTGGAACGAGGGAGCGCAGATTCTCCCATGATACAAGACATAGCGCCTCATCAATACCATACGGAATACAGCCCTGTCCCCGTCCAGGACGACAGCGTGATTCTCGCTTATCGGGGCCGGACCGTCTTAGTGCGGCTGGAAGGAGAGGACAAGTCCTTTTCCTATCCGACCTATGCCGATATGGCCGACGTGCCGGCAGAACGCTTTCGCTGGCTGTTCCGTGAAGACGACATCAATTATTTTTTAGCCTTGGAAGACATTCCGGAAGGCAAGGGCTTTGCCTATATATCCATCAACTTCATGCGCGCCGCCCGGCCCCGCTTTCAGGCCTTCGCCGGCGTGGCCGGTCTGTCTCTGCACAACTGGTACAGCAATCATCGCTTCTGCGGCCAGTGCGGCCGTCCGATGGCTCACAGCGATGCTGAACGCATGGTGTACTGCGGTCATTGCCATACGATGATTTATCCGCGCATCTGCCCGGCTGTCATCGTTGCCGTGCGCAACGGAGATAAGCTTCTCGTATCGACCTACGCCGGCCGGGAATATACGCGGGCTGCTCTTATCGCCGGCTTTGCCGAGGTGGGAGAAACGATTGAACAGACCGTCCATCGCGAAGTCATGGAAGAAGTAGGCGTCAAGGTCAAGAACCTGCATTTCTATAAGAGCCAGCCCTGGTGCTTCACCGACACCCTCTTGTTCGGCTTTTTCTGCGACCTGGACGGCGACGAAACCCTGCGCGTCGACCACAACGAGCTGGCGACGGCCCAATGGGTAGAACGGCGCGACCTGCCGGACGACCCGGAACAGGCCAGCCTGACTATGGAAATGATTACCTTGTTTAAGCAGGGGAAGATGTAGTAATTTTAATAGCCTTAAAGGAGACTTCTGTTTAATATTTTTCCTTTGGCAATATTCTGCAAATAACGTTCTGATAAAGATTGATGGAATTGATTATTCATGTATCTGTAGGGAAGAAATATGAAATGTGCTTTAAGATTTGATTCCAGTGTATTGGTTAGACAATTAGAACACTACAGTTAAAAGATGTGAAATAAAAATAATAATATTTTAAAATATTTTTTAGAATGTATTTACTTTAAAAATGTGCTGCATAACAAATGTGCAAAAACGATAAGATATATAATGAGAAATTGGCAGAGAGCATAGTAACTAATATGTCAGCATGAGGTAACTGAAATCGTATTTGTAAAATAGTTTTGGAGAGTGTTTATTTATGACTTCATTAGGTAAAAAAGCAATAGCATGTAGTTTATGCGCAATAATAATGATAATACCGGCAATTAATTCGTCTATTGTTTCAGCAATGAGTAATTCACTTAGTAGTGAAAATAGTACTTATAAGCCGTTTAAATCGGCTGTTATGGAAGCAGAACGACAGAAAGAGCAAGAAATTTTAAGGCGAATACCAAAAGGAAATGCATATATTCCAGCTGAAACAATTTTAAACATAGAATTAACAGAGAATATTTCTTCAAAAACGATGAAAAAAGGGAACCCTGTTCCGCTTAAGACATTAGATCATGTCATTATTAATGATGTCATTGTTATTCCTGCTGGTACTCCGGTAGAAGGCGTTGTCACAAAAGCGAAAAAGTCAGGTATGTTCGGGCGTTCAGGAAAATTGGAATTTACTATAAATTCTGTAAATACAATAAATAATGTTCGAGTACCACTTCAATATAGTGCAATGAAAGAGGCAGGAAGTGATGGTGGAGCTGTGGCAGTTGCTGCTGTAGTAAGTCTTGTTGGAGGATTGTTTATGAAAGGTAAGAATGTTGAATTTCCGGCAGGGACTCATTTTCAAGCAAAGGTTACAGCGGATACCGATTTGCATGTAACTTTAAAGGAGTTACCCGATGCAATGAATCCAGATAAACCTCATGGAATATCAATTACATTGAAATAATTATTCAGATAAAAATGTGATAGCGTAAAATAATTGTGGGAAAACTTTAATGCACAAAGTAAAGAATATATAGCGTAACGGTAATGCTAGTGTCAGCACGTTGCTGTATGCTGTCTATAACGTAACTATAGTAGTAATATTAACAGGTTAAAAGAACTATCAAAAATGGCCTGTCAAAAAATTCCCACAATAACTTTACACTATCTAAAAATACAAAATCATTGACAAGACTTTGCAAACTTGTTAGAATATTTATCAACACAAAAGCGATGAGCGGAAGAAGCTGCATGGCGCTATGGCAGAGAGGTGCCGGATTGGTGCGAAGGCACTCATAGCAAGGGCGGCGCGTCACCCGTGAGCCGGCAGGAGGAAAGGCCTGCCCGGATTGCAGCCGTTATTTGCATGATGAAGGGGCTTCGGCCGAGCCGGGGCAATTTAGGTGGTACCGCGGAAGATACAGCGTTCTTTCGTCCTAAGGAATCTTAGGACGAAGGGGCGCTCTTTTTTATGGTCACAGGAGGGTTTGCAATGAAGTGGAACAAGGAAAGCTTAGGAACGTATTCGCCGAACGACATTGAAATGAAATGGTATGATTTCTGGGAACAAAACGGGTATTTTCATCAGGACGCCGATCCGTCGAGAAAGCCCTTCAGCATCGTCATGCCGCCGCCGAACGTAACGGGGCAGCTGCACATGGGCCATGCCCTGGACAATACGCTGCAGGATATTCTCATCCGGTTTAAGCGCATGGAAGGCTATAACGTTGCCTGGATTCCGGGGACGGACCATGCCGGCATCGCGACGCAGGTAAAGGTAGAACAGCAGCTGGCTAAGGAAGAAGGCAAAACGCGCTACGATATTGGCCGCGAAGAATTTTTGAAACGCGTATGGGCCTGGAAGGAACAATACGGCAATCGTATTGAACAGCAGGTTCGCCGCCTGGGCTCGTCGTGCGACTGGAGCCGCAAGCGCTTTACCATGGACGATATCTGCGCCCGCGCCGTCCGCGAAGTATTCGTGTCTCTCTATGAAAAAGGCCTGATTTATCAGGGCCAGCGCATTACGAACTGGTGCCCCCAGTGTCATACGGCCTTGAGCGACATCGA
Source organism: Megasphaera sp. An286 (assembly GCF_002163455.1). Taxonomy (NCBI): domain Bacteria; kingdom Bacillati; phylum Bacillota; class Negativicutes; order Veillonellales; family Veillonellaceae; genus Megasphaera; species Megasphaera sp. An286. The sequence continues at coordinate 45,848 of NZ_NFIY01000007.1, forward strand.
AGTCGACCATTCGGACGTACAGGGCCACTTGTGGTATGTCAAATACCCCGTCGTCGGCGAAGACGACTACATCATGATTGCCACGACCCGTCCTGAAACGATCATGGGCGATACGGCCGTCGCCGTAAACCCTGAAGACGAACGGATGAAGCGGTTTATTGGCAAGAAGGTCGTCATCCCTCTCGTAAACCGCGAAGTCGAAGTCATTGCCGACGACTACGTCGACATTGGATTCGGTACTGGCGCCGTAAAAATTACGCCGGCCCACGACCCGAACGACTTTGAAATGGGCCAGCGCCACAACCTGGAATCCATTATGATCATGAACCTCGACGGCACGATGAACGCCGAAGCCGGTGCGAAGTACGAAGGCATGACCCGCGAAGACTGCCGCAAGGCCGTCGTCGCCGATTTGGAAGAATTGGGCCTGCTGGATCACGTCGAAGAATTGAATCACGCCGTCGGCCACTGCTCGCGCTGCAAGACGACGGTCGAACCGTTCTCGACGAAGCAGTGGTTCGTCAAGATGAAGCCCCTCACGACGGCCGCCTTGAAAGCTGTCGCCGACAAGGAAACGCAGTTCGTGCCGGACCGCTTCGTCAAGACCTACAATCACTGGCTGGAAGACGTCCACGACTGGTGCATTTCCCGTCAGCTCTGGTGGGGCCATCAGATTCCGGCCTGGTACTGCGACGACTGCGGCGAAACGTCGGTCAGCCGCACGGACTTGACGGAATGCCCGCACTGCCACAGCAAGCACATCCATCAGGACCCGGACGTCCTCGATACGTGGTTCAGCTCGGCCCTGTGGCCCTTCTCGACGATGGGCTGGCCCGACACGACGGAAGACATCAAGCAGTTCTTCCCGACGAGCGTCCTCGTCACGGGCTACGACATCATCTTCTTCTGGGTCGCCCGCATGATGTTTACGACCTGCGAATTCATGAAGGACGTCCCCTTCCGCCACGTATTCATTCACGGCCTCGTCCGCGACAGCCAGGGCCGCAAGATGAGCAAGTCCCTGGGCAACGGCATCGATCCCTTGGGCGTATGCGAAGAGTACGGCGCCGACGCCCTGCGCTTTACCCTCGTGACGGGCAATACGCCGGGCAACGACATGCGTTTCTACATGGAACGGGTCGAAGCGAACCGCAACTTTGCCAATAAGATTTGGAATGCTTCCAAGTTCGTCATCATGAACTTGACGGATTACGACGAAACCTTTGTGCCCGAAGAATCGGATTTGACCCTGGCCGACCGCTGGATTTTGACCTCCTTCAACGACACGGTCCGCAAGGTGACGGCTGATTTCGACAACTTCGAATTGGGCGACGCTGCCGACGCCGTATACAACTTCATTTGGAACTCCTACTGCGACTGGTACATCGAGTTGGCGAAACAGCGCCTGTACAAATCCGAAGATGAACGGAGCAAGCGGACTGTACAGTACGTCCTCGTATACGTCCTGACGCATACGCTGGAAATGCTCCATCCCTTCATGCCCTTCGTTACGGAGCACCTGTGGCAGCACCTGCCTCACGAAGGGGAAAGCCTCATCGTAGCGCCGTGGCCCCAGGCGCAGTCTCACTGGGATTTCGCCGCCGACGCCGCGACGATGAATACGCTCATGGAAGCTATCAAGGGTATCCGCAACATGCGCGCCGAATCGAACGTGCCTATGGGCAAGAAGGCTCCGGTCATCATGGCTCCTGCGACGGACGATATGGCTAAGACGTTGAAGACCTACGAATCGTACTTCCATACGCTGGCCTTCGCCGACCACGTAACCTTGCTGGCTCCGGGCGAAGCGAAGCCGGAAAACGCCGTCGTAACGGTCGTGCCGGGCATCGAAGTATACCTCCAGCTCAAGGATTTGATCGACGTCGAAAAAGAAACGGCCCGCGTCCATAAGGAACAGGAAAAGATGGGTAAAGAAATCGAACGCCTCAACAAAAAGCTGTCCAACCAGGGCTTCTTAGCCAAGGCGCCGGCAGACGTCGTAGAAAAGGAAAAGGCCAAGTTAGCCGATTATACGGAAAAGATGGCCGCTCTCACGAAGCGTCTGGAAGATTTGGCAAAACTCTAAAAGAAGGCATAGTATGACCTACGAAGAAGCGATATATTATTTGGAACATGCCAGCCAATTCGGCATCCAAATGGGGCTCGGGCGCATTCGGGAACTCCTGAAGCGCCTGGACAATCCCCAGATGAAATATAAGACCGTCCATGTGACGGGGACGAATGGCAAGGGTTCCGTTACGGCTATGATCGCCAGCGCCCTGTGCTGTGCCGGCATCCGGACGGGCCGGTACACGTCGCCCCATCTGGAAGACTATACGGAGCGAATCCACGTCGACAGGGAAGACATCAGCCGGGAGGCCTTCGCCGAAGCCGTAGACGTCGTGTCCCAGGCCGTGGAAGCTATGGTAGCCGACGGCGTGGAACGGCCGACGGAATTTGAAATGATTACGGCAGCGGCCTTCTGGTACTTTGCCAAGGTCGGCGTGGAATACGCCGTCGTCGAAGTGGGCTTAGGCGGCCTTCTCGATTCGACGAATGTCGTCGTGCCGGAAGTATCGGTCATCACCAACGTGGCGATGGACCACATGAAGTACTGCGGCAATACGATAGAAGAAATCGCCGTCCAGAAGGCCGGCATCATCAAGGAAGGCGTGCCCGTCGTGACGACGGCAGAAGAACCGGCCTTGTCGGTCATCGCCCGCAAGGCTTATGAAATGAAGAGCCGCCTCTACGCTTTGGACCGCAGCTTCGACGTCGTAGGCAACGCCGGGCCGGCCGATCCGTCCGTCGGGCAGATGGTGACGGTGAGAGAGCGGTACGGCCGCGATATTACGGCGACGATTCCCCTCGTGGGCAAGCACCAGCGCGTTAACTGCGCCGCCGCCGTCATGGCCCTGCTGCTCATTGCCAGCCATGAAAAGCGGCTGACCCGCACGGCTTTGGAACAAGGCCTGTCGCAGGTACAATGGCCGGGACGGTTTCAGGTGCTGCGCTGCGGCGGCGTGGACGTCGTCATCGACGGAGCCCACAACCCGGCCGGCATAGATACGTTCTGCAAGACCTACGACGACGTCTTCGGCACGCGGAAGAGGGTATTTCTCTTCTCCGTACTGGCCGATAAGGACTACACCCACATGGTGCAGGAATTGTTCCATGAAGACGATTACGTCGTCTGCGCGCCGGCTCCGACGCCGCGGACGGCGGATCCGCGGCAGATGGCGGCCCTGCTGCCGTGCCGCGCCGACTGGGCGGACTCTTTGGACGCCGGGTTGGACAAGGCCTTTGCCGCCGTGCAGGGCGGAGAGGTCCTGTGCATCGTCGGCTCCCTGTATATCCAGGGCGATGTGCGGCGGTATTTGCGGAAGAACTATCGGCAGGAGTAAGGTGACTATTTTGTCCGGCCTAGGCCGGAGCGCTCTAGACCCCTTGTGTTATTTTTAGTATAATACAAGGCAAAGGAGCGATATAATGAACCCCGTGATGAATCAATATAAGATGAGCAGTCCCGCAGAACGGGCACGCCTCCGCGTGGTGTATGCCCTTCTGGGGACTGTCTTTTTTATGCCGGTCAATCTCATCGCCATGGAGATATGCCTGGCCCTGGCCGTCGTCTTTGCCGTCTTCTGCGGCTGGAAATACGGATTCGGCCCGGCGCCGTCCATTCCCCTGCTCGTGCCGGCGGCAGGCTTTTTCTTTTCGGCCCTGCTGTCCCTCGTCGGCTCGCCTCACGGGCTGATGGGATTTGCCTTTTATTGCTTTACCATCGTGCAGTACGCCCTGTTGTATATGCTGGTCATCTTCTTCGTGCGCGGCCAGGTTGAACGCCATCTGCTGCTGACGGGGCTGTTCGTCAGCGCAGCTGTGGTCTGCCTGTACGGCTTATACCAGTACGCTCACATGCTGACGCTGGGAGAGGCGGCGTGGGTCGACAACTCAGCCTTTCCCCTCCTGCAGCGCCGCATGTATTCGACGCTGTACAATCCCAACTTGCTGTCGTCTTTTCTCCTCATGGTCATGGGGGCTACGGCTTCGATGACCATCTGCACCGGCCATCGGTCGCACCGCTGGCTGTACGTCGGCTTATTTGCCGCCTTGTCCCTGTGTCTGATCCTGACGTATTCCCGCGGTGCATGGCTCAGCGCGGCGGCGCTGGTGCTGTTCTTCGGATTTGTCTGGGATAAGCGGCTGTGGTCGCTGTTTCTCCTCGTGCCGCCGGTGCTGCTGTTTTACCGCGGCGGCGTAACGAACCGGCTTATGTCGATTTTTTCGTACAGCGAAGCCGATACGTCTGTATCCATGCGCCTGGACATGTGGAACGGCGCTCTGGAAATGCTGGGAGACCATCCCGTCCTGGGCATCGGCTGGGGAGCTTTTAAGTATATGTATCCCGTGTACAACGAGTTTATTCAGCAGGCCGGCATTACGATTTATCACGCTCACAATATGTTTTTCAACATTGCGGCGGAGACGGGGCTGGCAGGATTTTTCTTCTTCCTGTGGTTTTTCCTGGGCTGCGGGTGGTACGGACTGAAGGTTTTGCGGCGCGGCGGTTTGTCCCATTTCGACCGGGCCGCGGCCATGACGATGAGCGCCGCCGTCATATCGCAGGCCGTATGCGGGTTAGGAGATTATGATTTATTTAGTACCCAAATTTCACTTACTTTTTGGCTGCTATGCGGCATATTTTCTAATATGTTCATTGATATTCAAAAAAATAAGAAAAAAAGTTTGCGAAATAATTCACAATGATATATAATATTCGTATGGGTGTTATAAAGAATTATAATGGCGTGTTATAGCTGAAAAGAATAGATTGAATTTTGGGAGGATTTTTCTATGAGACAAAAAAAGGCTATATCAGATGCCGTCATCGAAAGATTGCCCTTGTATTACAGAGATTTATTGTTATTGCAAGATGCAGGGATTGATATTATATCGTCCGAGAAATTAGGTGAACGGCTGGGCATTACGCCGGAACAGATCCGCAAGGATTTGACGTGTTTCGGCGCGTTTGGAAAGAAAGGCGTAGGGTATTACGTCAGCGAGCTGTGTCAGCAGATCGTGGAAATCATCGGGCTGCAGCAGCATTGGAAAATCGGCATTGCCGGCATCGGCCATCTGGGCTGGGCCTTGGCTAACTATAAGACCTTCGGACGCCTGGGATTCCGTACGGCCGGCCTGTTCGACGTCGACCACCGGATTATCGGACAGAACGTCGGAGGCGTCGTCGTCACGCCTATTGCCGACATGAAGGACGTCATCCGGAAGGAAGGCATTCAAATCGGCATCATTACGACGCCTGCCGCCGTCGCGCAGCAGGTGGCGGACCAAATGGTGGAAGCGGGCATTCAGGGGATTTTTTCCTTCGCGCCCCTGCGCCTCACCGTGCCGGACAATATCTTCGTATTCCGCGAAGACCTGTCCATCGGCCTGAGCCGCATTTCCTATTATTTGACCAATAAAAAAGAAGACTGACCGTCCTGCGGGAACGTAAGAGAGCCCGGCGCCGATGCGCCAGGCTCTTTTGATGTTGGATTAATTTGTTTCGCTGCCGTCTCCGCTGAGTCCCAGGTCGTCGCGATAGGCCTGCGTGGCCTGGCTGGCAGAGATATAGCCTTGCTCGGCCATGAGAGCCAGGACGACTTGCTGCCGCTTGCGGGCGGCGTCGTAGTGTTCCAGGGGATTATAATAGGTCGGAGCCTGCAGCAGTCCGGCCAGCATAGACGACTGGGACAGGCGCAGCTCGTCGGGGCCGATGCCGTAATAGGTACGGCACGCTTCGTAGAGGCCCGTGGCGTTGGCGCCGAAGTAAGCCGTATTCAGATAAATTTCCAATATGTCGTCCTTGCTGTAGTAGTGCTCCAGCAGAAAGGCCAGTATGACTTCCTGCACCTTGCGGCTCAGCGTTCGTTCGTGGGACAGGAATACGTTTTTGACGACCTGCTGGCTGATGGTGCTGCCGCCTTCTACGGTTTCGCCGGAATAGAGGTTGACTGCGGCGGCGCGGATGATGCCGATGGGGTCGATGGCCCCGTGGCTGTAAAACCGCCGGTCCTCCGTGGCGATGACGGCCTGGCGCAGGAACTGCGGTACGATGTTGATGGACACGTACATGGGAATACGGGCCATCTTGGCATCCATGGCCTCTTCAAAGTGGAGATAGACGTAAGCCTTTTCTTCCAGCGGTTTCAGCGGCGTCAGCCAGGACGATATAAACGATGCCGGCGCGGAACGTTCCGTGCGGCCTCCCGTATCCGGGCCGGAAATAAAGTCGGCGATCAGATTCCAGGAGCTGCAGGCGGCGAAGGCCAGCAAAAAGACGAGCAGTAATTTTTTCTTCATAATACCTCCATGATTCCTTATTATACCATAAGTCGGGCCGGACGAGGCAATACGGAGGCAGAAATGCGGGCGGCGAGGGCGGATCGGCGCGATTTCTGCGGCTGCGAGTATTGGCAAGTCCCCTGTAAATAATGTATAATAATTTAGTATGGGAAACTATGTTATTTCTAACAAGAGAAAGGAGGGCATATTTATGTCTAATGTGGCGCAAACTACCTTGGCGAAGTCCGTATCGTACAGCGGTATCGGCCTGCACGCGGCCGAGGAAGTCCACATGGTGCTGTGCCCTGCTCCGGCTAATACAGGCATTGTATTCATCCGTACCGACTTGCCGGGCCGTCCGTCCGTAAAGGCCCATTTGTCCAATGTGACCAATACGATGCGGGCGACGACGCTGGAAGACGGCGAAGCGAAGGTGTTTACGGTAGAGCATGTATTGTCGGCGTTGAACGGATTGCAAATAGATAACTGCATCATAGAAATGGATTCGGCAGAGCCGCCCGTAGCGGACGGCAGCAGCCTGAATTTCGTCGAACTTATCGAACAGGCCGGCGTGAAGGAGCTGGACGAGCCGCGGCGGGAATTGGTCGTGCGCCGGCAGCATCTCGTGCAGGAAGACGATAAGTTCATCGCCATCGTGCCGTACGACGGCTTCCGCATCACCTTTACGTCCATCAACCCCCATCCGCTGCTGGGCGTGCAGTTTTTCGACGCGGAAATCACCAAGGAGTCCTATGTGAAGGAAATCGCCTACGCCCGCACCATCGCCTTTACGGAAGAGCTGGAAATGATGAAGAAGCTGGGATTAGGCAAGGGCGGCACCCTGGAAAACGTCGTCGTATACGACAAGGAGGAATGCCTGTCGGTACCTCGCGTCGACGACGAGCTGGTACGCCATAAGGTGCTGGATATCATCGGAGACATGGCAATGATCGGGCGTCCCCTGAAGGGGCATATCATTGCCGTAAAATCAAGCCATAAATTGAACAGTCTTCTGACGAATAAAATTGCGGAAGAATTAGATTAAGGAGGAATTCATATGATTTTGGAAGTAACGGATATTATGGAAATTTTGCCTCATCGCTATCCTATGCTGCTCGTAGACCGCATCATTGAGCTGGAACCGATGAAATACGCTATCGGCATTAAGAACGCGACGTTCAACGAACTGTTTTTCCAGGGCCACTTCCCGGGCCAGCCGGTTATGCCGGGCGTGCTGCTGGCGGAAGCCATGGCCCAGGTCGGCGGCGTCACGCTGCTCTATCCGGAAGAAAACCGCGGCCTGATTCCGTATTTTACGGGCATCGACAAGCTGCGCTTCCGTCACCCCGTCCATCCGGGCGATCAGGTCATCATGCGCGCCGATATTGAAAAGATCAAAGGCCGCATGGGCAAGGTAAAAGCGCAGTGCCACGTAGGCGACACCCTTTGCGCCGAAGGCGAATACTTATTCGCTCTCATGCCGGGTCAGAACAGCAAGAAATAATTTTATTGCATTTTTGTCGGATGTAAGAGAAAAACGGCGAAAATGGGAGATAGGTAAATAAAATGTGCTGTTTTTAAAGTGAAAAAGAGGGCATATTTTTCTTTTTGACATACGACTATATACCGTAGAGAGGGATTAATTTAAACAAGCTCCTGCTGTGGCGGCGGCAGGAACGCGAGGAGTGACTTGAATGACCGAGGAAAAAGAAACTATGCGGCAAAGCATAATACATCCAACGGCTGTTATAGATCCGGCGGCGCAGATCGGCGCCGGCGTAAAAATTGGCCCTTATGCCGTGATTGGCCCGAACGTCGTCATCGGCGACGGCACGGAAATTATGGCTCATGTTACGATCGACGGTTGGACGAGAATCGGCAAGAACTGCCGGTTCTTCCCCAGCGCGTCCATCGGCTCGGAACCGCAGGATTTGAAATTTAAAGGCGAAAAAAGCTATGTCATCATCGGCGACCGCTCCGTATTCCGCGAATTCGTAACGGTCAGCCGCGCTACGGGCGAAGAAGAGGAAACGCGGATCGGCAACGACTGCCTGTTCCAGGCGTGCACCCACGTCGCCCATAACTGCATTATCGGCAATAACGTCATCATGAGCAACTGCGCCGGCCTGGCCGGCCACGTCGTCGTAGAAGACCGCGTCGTTATCGGCGGCATCGCCGGCGTGCATCAGTTCGTCAAGATCGGCAGAAACAGCATGATCGGCGGCTTAGCCAAAGTCGTGCAGGATATCCCGCCCTTCGTCATCGCCGACGGCCAGCCGGCGCGCTGCATTGGCCTGAACAGCGTAGGCCTGTCGCGCGCGGGGATTCCTGAAAACGTGCGGCGCGAGCTGAAAAAGGCCTTCCGCCTGCTCTACCGTTCCGGCTTGAACTTAGGCCAGGCGATTGCCGAAATGGAACAGGAGCTGGACAGCTCGGAAGAAGTTGAACATTTTCTCCGGTTCCTCCGCAATGCCGATCGGGGCATTTGCCGGGGCACGAAAGACTGACGGATACGAAAAAAGGAGGGAGATGCGTTCTCGCCTCCTTTTTTTCTTGTAATATGTGCTGTATTACTGACATACGGCGCATTTTTTTGTATAATATAAAAATGGATATTTTATTCATTTGTAAGGGTGATACGCAATGGAAAAAGTCGGATTGTTCGCTGGCGTAGGCCAGCTGCCTGTAGAATTTATGCGCGCCGCCAAGATGCTGGGCCATGAAGTTGTAGTCATCGCCGTCGTCGACGGCGTAGCGCCGGAGTTGGAGCAAGAAGCCGACGCTTACTACGCCATCAACGTGGCCAAGCTGGATAAGGTCATTAAGACCATGAAAAAGGAAGGCGTGACCAAGGTCACGATGATCGGCAAGGTTACGAAGGAAATCCTGTTCAAGGGGCTGAAATTCCCTGACTTGCGGGCTATTAAGCTGCTGGCAAAGCTCCGCAACCGCAAGGATGATACGATTATGCTGGCGATTGTCGAAGAAATCGAAAAAGACGGCATTGAAGTCGTCGACCAGACGCTGTACCTCAAGCCGCTCATGCCGCCGACGGGCGTGCTGACGAAGCGCCGGCCCACTCCGGAAGAAGAGGACGATATCCGCTTTGGCTTCGTCACGGCGAAAGCCATGGGCGGCATGGATATCGGCCAGACTGTCGTCGTAAAAAACAAGGCTGTCATGGCTGTCGAAGCCATTGAAGGCACGGACGCCTGCATCCGCCGCGGCGGCGAGCTGGGACGGGGAAAATCGGTCGTCGTAAAGGTCGCCAAGCCGAATCAGGACGTGCGGTTCGACGTGCCGGCCGTAGGCAAGCAGACCATTCAATCCATGCTGGACAGCGGCTGCACCGTCCTGGCGATGGAAGCGGAGCGGACCTTGTTTGTGGAACAGGAAGAGGTCTTGAAGCTGGCCAATGCCCACGATTTGTGCATCTGCGCCGTAGATAAGACGTTCTGACAGAGGAGTTTTCATGAAAATCATGTTTTCCGCCGGCGAAGCGTCCGGCGATATGCACGGCGCCAACTTAGCGAAAGCCCTGCGGGAACTGGACCCCAGCGTAGAATTGCTGGGCATGGGCGGAGCCCGTATGGAAGAGGCCGGCGTAAACATCATATATGATATTAAAAATCTGGGATTTATCGGCGTAGGCGAAATTCTGCGCAAGATTCCCTTTTTCTTCCGTCTCCGTGATTTTCTCATCCGGAAGATGAAGGAAGAAAAACCGGATTTGCTGGTCTGCATCGATTATCCCGGCTTTAATATGCAGCTCATCAAGAAGGCCAAGGCTGCCGGCATTACCGTCGTCTATTACATCTTGCCGACGATCTGGGCCTGGCACAAGAGCCGGGGTCATACGATTACCAAGTATTCCGATTTGGCTATTTCCCTGTTTCCCTTTGAGGCGGACATGTATAAGGCCATGGGGACGAACGTCGTCTATGCGGGCCATCCCCTTCTCGACTCGGTCCATCCGTCTATGAGCCGCGGCGAAGCGGAGGCCTTTTTCGGCCTGGATGCCAGCAAGAAGACGATACTGCTCATGCCGGGCAGCCGGATGCAGGAAGTGCGGGGATTGCTGCCGGTCATGCTGGAAGGCGTACGGAAGATACAGGAAACGGTGCCCGATGTGCAGTGCCTTTTGCCGCGGGCTTCGACGATCGATACGTCGGTGCTGGAAGCAATCATAGGGGAGCATGATGTTCCCGTCACGATCGGTGAGAATACCCATGTATACGATATGATGCAGGTCAGCACGGCGGCTATTGCCGCCTCGGGGACGGCGACGCTGGAAACGGCCCTCATGAAGGTGCCTACCCTTTTGGTGTACCGCGTGGCGCCCCTTACGTACTGGCTGTCGAAAGTATTAGTTCACATAGAAAATATCGGCCTTCCCAATATCATCATGGGGCGGCGCATCATGCCGGAGCTGTGGCAGGACGACGTGACGCCTGAGGGCATCGCCAGTGTCGTCGCGCCGTTATTGCACGATGCCGGGCGCTGGGAACAGCTGCGGGACGCCATGGCCGACGTAGGCCGCACCATGGGCGAAGCCGGCTCCGTACGCCGCATCGCCCGGACGATATTACATTTTGCTAAGGAGAACCATCCGAATGAAGCAATATAACAGCTGGCAAAGCTATAAACGTTTGTTGAGGTTTATTACGCCGTATAAAAAACGCCTCGTCGTAGCCGTTATTTGTATGGCCTTTTCCGGCGCGAGCAACGTCGTCGTGCCGTGGCTGATTAAAGACGTTATCGATAAGGTATTGGCGAATAAGGATATTTATACGCTCAACCTCATCGTCATCAGTATTTTGGTATTGTTCCTCCTGCGCGGCTTTTTCTATTTCGGCGAACGCTACCTCATGAGCTTCGTCGGGCAGCGAATCGTAAACGACATACGGGAGAAGCTGTACCGTCATCTGCAGATTTTATCGCTGTCGTATTTTGACCGCCGCAAGACCGGGAATATCATGAGCAACCTGACGAACGATGTCACGGCGCTGCAGACGGCCATTGCCGGCAACCTGATATCCTTCGTGCAGGAATCGGTCATCCTCATCGGCTCCCTCGTTTCGATGCTGGTGCTGAACTGGAAGCTGACCCTGCTGACCCTGGTCATCGTGCCCCTCGTCGTCGTGACAATCAACGTATTCGGCAAGCGATTGCGCCGGGCCGGCCACGAAGTGCAGGGCAAGATGGCCGATATTACGGCCCTTTTGGAAGAGGCCATTTCCGGCATCCGCATTATCCGTTCCTTTAACCGCGAGGCCTTTGAAATCAAACGGTTCGTCAAGCAGAACGACAACAACTTCTGGGCCCTCATGAAGACGACGCGGCTGACGGCTATGCTGACGCCGTTCATTCAGTTTTTTGCAGCCATCGCCATTACGGGGATTATCTGGTACGGCGGCATGAGCGTCATCGACGGCGATATGACGGCCGGCGAGCTCATCGCCTTCCTGATTTACGCCATCAACCTGGCCAATCCCGTGCGGCGCATCAGCGAAATATACGGCGATATCCAGCGGTCCCTGGCCGCTGCCGACCGGGTATTTGAGACCCTCGACACGGAACCGGACGTCAAAGAAAAGGAAGGCGCCGTCGAATTGCCGCCCGTACAGGGCCACATCGAATTCGACCACATTTCCTTTGCCTATGACGCGGAGCATCCGGCCCTTACGGATTTCAACCTGTCCGTCAAGCCCGGCCAGATCGTAGCCCTCGTCGGACCCAGCGGCGCCGGGAAATCGACGGTGGCCAACTTGTTGCCTCGTTTCTATGACGTGACGAGCGGCCGCCTGACCATCGATGGCGTCGACGTCCGCGACGTGACCTTTTCCTCACTGCGCCAGCAAATCGGCTTGGTGCCGCAGGAGACGATGCTGTTCAACGCGACGGTCCGGGAAAATATCCTTTACGGCCGGCTGGACGCCAGCGACGACGAAATCGTAGCGGCTGCCAAGGCGGCCAACGCCCATGACTTCATCATGAGCCTGCCTCACGGCTATGAATCCATCGTCGGCGACCGGGGCAGCGCTTTGTCCGGCGGCCAGCGCCAGCGCATCGCCATCGCCCGGGCTATCTTGAAGAATCCGCGGATTCTCATCCTCGACGAAGCGACGTCGGCTCTCGATACGGAAAGCGAAAAGATCGTGCAGGCCGCTCTGGACCGCCTGATGGAAGGCCGGACGGCCGTCGTCATCGCCCATCGCCTGAGTACGGTGCGCGACGCCGACCATATCGTCGTCATCGACCACGGCCATATCGCCGAAGAAGGAACCCATGAAGAGCTACTGGCTAAAAAGGGCTTGTATGCGAACTTGTATGCCGTGCAGTTTAAAGATAACGCAGAAGGATAAGATTCATGAAGACAAATATGAGAGCCCAATCCATGTATTGGCTGTACAACGTACTGCTGCTGGTGTATTGGGCGACGCTGATTCCCATGCTCATTTACCGCCTGATTCGCGAAGAAGGCTTTTATCAGCGCATCAAACAGAGCATCGGGTTTCTGCCGGATGATTTAAAAGAAAAAATATCGAACCGCCACGCCATCTGGGTACACGCCGCGTCGGTCGGAGAAATCGTAGCGGCCAGCCCTATCGTGCGGGAAATGCGCAAGACCCATCCGAACGAGGTCATCATCGTGTCCGTCGTCACGGCGACGGGGTTCCGCATGGCCCATCAGATTATCAAGGGCGCCGACGGGATTTTATATTTCCCTCTGGACCTGCCGTACCTGACAGACCGCATTTTGACCATCGTCAAGCCGCGGGCCATTGTCCTCGTCGAGACGGAAATCTGGCCGAACTTCCTGCGCATCGCGGCCCGCAAGAATATTCCCGTCATGATGATGAACGGGCGCATCAGCCGCCGTAGCTCCAGCCGGTACCGCATGATTACCTTCTTTACGCGCCGCGTCTTGTCGACGATTTACGTGTTCTGCATGCAGAGCCGCATCGACGCCCAATATATCATCGATATCGGCGCCGACCCCAATAAGGTCATCGTCACGGGCAATACGAAGTACGACCAGACCTACGGCATCGTGACGGATGAAGAAAAGAAACGCTACCTCAAGGAGCTGGGATTCGACGAAAACACCTATCCCATCATGATTGCCGGCAGCACCCATAAGGGGGAAAACGTGTCGGTATACAAGGCGTTCTGCAATATACGGAACCATTTCCCCGGAGCGAAGCTCATCATAGCGCCGCGCTACATTCATCAGGCCGACCTCATTTACGACGAAGGCGTCAAGCACGGCGTGACGATGGTCAAACGCAGCGACATGGTAGCGGGAAAGCAAATTGCCGGCCCATATGACGGCGTCCTCCTCGATACGATCGGCGAGCTGGGCCGGGTGTACAGCCTGGGCGATTTGATCTTCGTCGGCGGCAGCCTGGCCCATATCGGCGGCCATAATATCCTGGAGCCGGCGGCGCACGGCAAGCCGATTGTCGTCGGGCCGAACATGTTTAATTTCGTAGAAATTTTCGATCTTCTCAGCAGCCGCGGCGCCTGCGTCATGGTGCGGAATGAAGAAGAGTTTATCGATACCTGTCTGGATATACTGATTCACCCTGAAAAGGCGGAAGAAATGAAGCGCCACTGCCTGGAAATCGTCGAAGAAAATCAAGGGGCGACCAAGAAGAACCTCGACGAGCTGCAGCGGCTGCTGGACGAAGTATACGGACATTATGAAGTAGACAAGAAGTAAGCATCGGAGATGAGCATATGGCATTGCGCACGAAACTTGCCGCGTACTTTCTCGATTTGATGAACGGCTCGTCCTCCCATTGCTGGGACGGGCTGGTGCTGGGCGCGCTGGAGCGTGCCGCCGTCCTGTACCGGAAGGGCGTCGAGAAAAAATACCGTTCCTATGCGGACCATCCGGAACGGCAGGCCCGGCTGGACGCCGTCGTCATCAGCCTCGGCAACATTACCGTCGGCGGGACGGGAAAGACGCCGGCAGCCTGTATGCTGGCCCAGCGGCTGCAGCGGGAAGGATACCGCGTAGCCCTGCTCAACCGGGGATACCGCTCCCAGAAGGAACACGACGGGGCGGTCATGTCCGACGGACGGCAGGTGCTGCTGTCGGCGGCGGAAGGCGGCGACGAAGCGTGCCTCATGGCCCGCAGCCTGCCGGGGATTCCTGTCGTCATCGGACGGGAACGCCGACGGAGCGGACAAATGGCTATCGAACAGTTCGGCTCGCAGGTCTTGCTGCTGGACGACGGTTTTCAGCACTGGCAGCTGCATCGGGACTTGGATATCGTCCTCGTCGACGCGACCAATCCCTTCGGCAACGGCAAGGTATTGCCGCGGGGGATTCTGCGCGAGCCCATGGAGCACCTGAATCGGGCCGGCCTGTTTCTTATTACGAAATGCGACCAGGCGTCGCGGGAAGCCATTGACGCCGTGTACAGCACGTTACAGGCCTATAATCCCGACGCGCCCATTGCAGAATCGGTCCATCGGGCTAAGTGGTGCATATCCTTCGGCGACTGGAACGGCATGAAGGGGCGGGAAAACTGCCAGGCTCTTCCTAAGGGAACGAAGGCCGTCGCCGTATCGGCCTTGGGAAACCCGGCGTCCTTTGAGCAGACGATTCGCTCCTTTGGATATGACGTCGTTCAGGCTCTGCGTTACGACGACCACCATCACTATGGAACCGATGACATGGCGGCGATGAAAAAGGCGGCAGACGCCGCAGGCGCCGTGCTGATTACGACGGAAAAGGACGCCGTAAAGCTCAATCCGGAATGGATCAGACAATACGATCTGCCCCTGTACGTCCTGGGCATTTCGCTGGAGATTACCAGGGGCGGAGAACAGATAGATAAGGTATTACGCCACGTAATAGGAGGTTAGGTTATGAAATTTGTATGCATCATCCCATCCCGCTACGCCTCGACGCGCCTGCCGGGCAAGCCGCTGGCCGATATTGCCGGCAAGCCTATGGTGCAGCGCGTATATGAACAAGCGGCGAAGGCGGCGAAGCTGGAACAAGTCGTCGTCGCCGTCGATAATCCGAAAGTGTACGACACAGTCGTCTCCTTCGGCGGCCATGCCGTCATGACGCGGGAAGACCACGCCAACGGCACGGACCGCCTGGCCGAGGCGGTAGCTCATTTCCCTGACGCCGATGTCATCGTCAACGTCCAGGGCGACGAGCCTCTCATTGCGCCCGACGTCATCGACGCCTTGTGTGCCGTCTTTGAAGAAGACCCGTCCCTGTCCATGGCTACGGTCGCCTCGCCGCTGGCAGAAGAAGAGTACAATGAGCCGAGCGCCGTCAAGGTCGTCATGAATCAGAAAGACGAAGCCATGTACTTTTCCAGATCCCTGATTCCCTATCCGCGCAACGCCTTTGACGATACGATACGCCCGTATAAGCACATCGGCATTTACGCCTACCGCCGCGATTTCCTGCTGCAGTACGCCGCTATGGAACAGACGCCGGCGGAAAAAGTGGAATCGCTGGAACAGTTGCGGGTTCTGGAAAATGGATATAAGATAAAGGTAATCAAGACAAACCATACGTTTATCGGCATCGATACGCCGGAAGATTTAGAACACATCCGCGCATACTTCGCGCAAAAGGGAGAATAACGCATATGATGGAACAAGTAAAACGCGTAGCCGTAGGAAATCAGACTGTCGGCGGAGACGGAAAGCTCTTCGTCATGGCCGGCCCCTGCGTGCTGGAAGAAACGGAACGGGTGCTGAATATCGGCCGGGAAATGAAGCGGATCTGCGAATCCCTGGGGGTCACGTATATCTTCAAGGCCTCCTTTGATAAGGCGAATCGCTCGTCCTACACGTCCTTCCGCGGCCCGGGACTGACGGAAGGGCTGCGCACCTTGAAGTATATTAAAGAAGAATTAGGCGTGCCCGTCGTCAGCGACGTCCACTCCATCGAGCAGGTAGAGCCGGCGGCAGAGGTGCTGGATATCCTGCAGATTCCCGCCTTCCTCTGCCGGCAGACGGATCTTCTGGAAGCGGCGGCGAAGACGGGCAAGTGCGTCAACGTAAAAAAGGGCCAGTTTATGGCCCCGGAAGACATGAAAAACGTCGTCGACAAGATCACCTATATGGGCAATGAAAATATCATGCTGACGGAACGGGGATTCTGCCTGGGCTATCATAACCTCGTCGTCGACATGCGCAGTTTCCCCATTATGCGCAGCTTCGGCTATCCCGTCGTGTTCGACGCAACGCACAGCGTCCAGCTGCCTGGCGGCGCCGGCACGAAATCGGCAGGCCTTCGCCAGTACATCGGCAACCTGGCCAGAGCGGCAGCCGGCTCGGGCATCGACGGCGTGTTTATGGAAGTGCACGATAATCCTGCCGAAGCTTTATGCGACGGCCCGAATATGTTATACTTGTCGCAAGTAGAAGGCGTGCTGCGCGATATGATCGCCATCAACGACATTACCCGCAGAAGCGTCAGTACGGCGAAATAATATACAGAGGTGACATCACGATGGATATATTAGCAGAAGCAAGAGACGTACTCCAGCAAGAAGCAAAAGGCATTGAAAATCTCATTCCTACGCTGGATCAAAACTTCGTCAATGCCGTGCATATGATCATGGAATCGAAAGGCCGCACTATTGTAACCGGCATGGGAAAATCGGGCCATATCGCCCGCAAGGTGTCGGCGACGCTGTCGAGCACGGGCACGCCGTCTATTTTCCTCCACCCGGCCGAAGGCATTCACGGCGACTTGGGCATGGTAACGGGAGACGACGTCGTCCTGGCCTTTTCCAACAGCGGCGAAACCGTAGAAATTTTGAATATCCTGCCGTCGCTGAAACGAATCGGCGCTAAAATCATCGCCGTCGTAGGCAACCACAACTCGACGCTGGCTAAAAATTCCGACGTCATCCTCGACGCATCCGTCGAAAAGGAAGCCTGCCCTCTGGGATTAGCGCCGACGACGAGCACGACCGTGGCCTTAGCTCTCGGCGACGCCCTGGCTATCGTCCTGCTGTCGTGCCATCACTTTACGAAAAATCAGTTCGCCATTTATCATCCCGGCGGAGCTCTCGGCCGCAAGCTGCTCATGACCGTTGAAAACGTCATGCACAAGGGCAATGACAATCCGGTCATTTCCGAAGACAGCATCGTGCAGGACGCTCTGTTCATGATGACGGAAAAGGGATTGGGCGCCGTGTCGGTCGTCGACGAAGAAGGCCGCCTCGTCGGCCTCGTTACGGACGGCGACGTTCGCCGCGGTCTGGAAACGGGATCTAACTTCCTCCAGTGGCCTGTCGACGCCATGATGACTAAAAATCCCCGTCAGATTACGAGCGATAAGCTGGCTGCCGAAGCCCTTCATATCATGGAAAAGAACCAGCCCCGCCCGATTACGGTACTGCCCGTCGTCGACGGCGACGGCAAGGCCGTCGGCATGGTTCATCTGACGGACTTGCTGCGGCAGGGAGTCGTCTGATGGACGGCTGGAGAAACATAAAATTGTTGGCCTTCGATGTAGACGGAGTGCTGACGGACGGTACGATTTACTACGGCCCCGGCGGCGACGCCATGAAGGGCTTTTCCGCCCGCGACGGCATGGGGATTTCCCTGGCCCGGGCGGCAGGTCTGAAAACGGCCATTATTACGGGACGCCGTTCTCCTATGGTCGAGCGGCGGGCCGCGGATCTGCATATCGACTACGTGATGCAGAATACGTCGGACAAGCTGGCCGCCTTTTCCCAGCTTTGCCGGGACCTGGGCATATCGATGGGGGAAGCCGCCTATATGGGCGACGATTTGAATGACCTGGCCGTCGTGGCGAATGCCGGATGCGGCGCTTCGCCGGCCGACGGCTGCGCGGAGGTGCGCGAGGCGGCCTCCTTTGTATCGGCCTATGCCGGCGGCCACGGCGCGCTGCGCGAGTGGGTCGAATATATTTTAAAACAGCAGCACCAGTGGGACAGTGTCCTCAGCCGCTATATGAGCGGCATGGCAGCAGTGATTCAATAGTAGAAAGGAGCGTCTGTATTGTGTTTAAGGATTGGCAGTATCACGCTGCGCGGGGATTAGGCAAGTTGCTGTGCTGTCTTCCGTATCCAGCCGTTATTTCTTTGGGACGAACCTTAGGCCCGGTTATAGGAAAGCGATTGAAAAAACAGTACGAGCGCGGAATTTTCCACATCATGCGCGGCATGGAATGCGATAGGGGCGCAGCGGAACAGATCATGCACGGCCTGTTTCAGAATTTGGGCCAGTCGCTGATGGAAATTCTCTACACGCCGAAGCTGAATAAAGATAATATTTCCCAGTATGTTACGCTGGAGCATCCGGAACGGCTGGACGCGGCGCTGAAAGAAAACAAAGGCGTCATCGTGCTGACCGGCCACATCGGCAACTGGGAATGGATGGGCGCGTCGCTGGCCCTGTACGGCTACCCGACGACGACTATCGTCAAAAAGCAGCCGAACGACCAGGTGACGCGGCTCCTCAATGAAAATCGCGAAATGATGGGACTGGAAGTATTTGCCCGCGGCGGGAATGAAATGATCATCGCCGCGCGGGCCCTGAAGCGCAAAAAAATATTGGGATTTTTGGCCGATCAGGACGGCGGATTTTACGGCGTTCCCCAGCCCTTTTTGGGGAAGATGTCGTCGACGCCGCGGGGACCGGCGCAGTTCGCCCGTAAATTCCGATCGCCTATCCTGCCGATTTTTGCGATTCACGACGAACACCACCGTCACCGCGTCGTCATCGGCGAGGTCATGTATTATGAAGATACGGGGAATAAGGACGAAGATATCGCCCGGCTGACCCGGAAGATGGCTGTGCTGACGGAACAGTTTATCAAAGATCACCCGACGGAATGGCTGTGGTTCCAGCACCGCTGGAGCACGGCGCCGGAAGAAATTATAGCGTTGCACCAAGGAGCGGAGGCAGACGGCAGTGACGATAACACAACTCAAGCAGAATAAAGGAAAACTTATCGGCGCGGCATGTGTCATCGCCTTTGCCGCCTTATTGTACTCGCTGATGGAAGAGCCCGTGGCGCAGCCTGAGGTGAAGACGGACAACCTCGTCGAATTCGAAGGCTCCGAGCTGGTGGAAAATAAAAACGGCAAGCTCGTCTGGAAGCTGACAGCCGATAAGATTATGATCGATCCCCAGACGGAAATCATGTATTTTACAAATCCTAAAGCCCTGCTCGTCGATGAAGAAGACGGCACGGAAATGACGATTACATCGCCGAATGGCGTTGTAGACCGCAAGAAGCATACGATTGAAATCAAACCGCCGGTCAGTGCGGCGACAAATCGGAATGATACATTGCAGACTGAAGGCAGTGTGTATTATAATATGAATACGCATATGGTAAAGGGCGGCAAGGTCGTCATGAACCGTCACGACAACACGAGCCTCCGCGCCGATGCGTTTGAAACGACTACCAGTATGGATAAGGTAACGCTGACCGGCCATGCGCAGGTAACCAAGGGAGAATAAGCTATGATGAAGAAATTACAGAAAAAAATGCTTGCTTTAGCCCTGTTGGGACTCATGAGCATCCCTGCTGCAGGTCTTTGGGCCGCGGACAATCCGTCCGTATCCGTGACGGCTGACAAGCTGGAATACAACGGCAAGACCCAGGTGGCGACAGCGACGGGCAACGTCGTCATCGTGCGCGACAAGGCGACGATGAACGGCGACAAGGCCGTATACAACTTGAAGACGGCAGAAGCCGACTTGGAAGGGAACGTCGTCGTGCAGCAGCCAGACATGCATTTGACGGCAGACAAGCTGCATTCGACGAACCGCAATTACGTCATTGCGACAGGAGACGTGCGCGGTATTTATCAGGATAAGAAAGTAAACGGCGATAAGGTCGAATACTATTTGGATAAAGATTACGGCATTGTAACGGGCAACGGCTATCTGGAAGCCCAGGGCTCCCGGCTGTGGGCCGACCGCATCGACGCTTGGTTTAAAGAAATCAAGGCCGTAGGGCAGGGCGACGTCCATATCGAATCGCCGGCAGACAATCTCGTAGCCGATGCGACGAAAGCCGTGTACACCCAGACGCCGGGCAAGAACGACGGCGTCGTCCATCTGACGGGAGACGTCAACGCCGTACAGAACGGCAATTCGCTGACAGGCGACAACATCATGATCCGCTTGGCCGATAATTCCGCCCAGGCCATGAGCCGGTCGACCGTCGTCATCGTACCGGGCAGCGAATAAGCGGCGGCGCAAGGAGCAATGTATGCTGATTCAAACACATAATTTGGTAAAAATGTATAAGGAAAAGCGCGCTGTCGCCGGCGTCAGCATCCAGGTGAACCAAGGGGAAATCGTCGGCTTGCTGGGACCGAACGGCGCCGGCAAGACGACGACCTTTTACATGATTGTCGGCATTGAGCATCCCGACGAAGGCTCGATCTGCATCGGCAATCAGGATATTACGGGTCTGCCCATCCATAAGCGGGCAGCCTACGGCATCGGCTATCTGCCCCAGGAAGCGTCGATTTTCCGCAAGCTCACTGTCGAAGAAAACCTGCTGGCTATGCTGGAGACGACGAAACTGAGCAAGCGGGAACAGCGCCGGAAAGCGGAAGCGCTGATGGAGGAATTTTCTATCATCAAGCTGCGCAAGCGTTTGGGGATCCAGCTGTCCGGCGGCGAACGGCGCCGTGTGGAAATCGCCCGGTGCCTGGTCATGGACCCGGCCTTTATTTTGCTGGACGAACCCTTCGCCGGCATCGACCCCTTGGCGGTCAACGATATTCAGGGGATTATCAGCCACCTGAAAAATCGCGGCATGGGCGTCCTCATTACGGACCATAACGTCAGAGAAACGCTGAGCATCGTAGATAAAGCCTATATTTTAAGCGAAGGTCGCATTCTTTTGGAAGGCAATCCGGAAATGATTGCCAACGACCCGGTGGCAAGGAAGTTCTATTTAGGCGACGACTTCAGAATGTAACAGGCAGGGAGACAGAATGCGAATATTAGATAAGTATATATTAAAAGAATTTATCAGCCCGTTTTTGTTCGGCGTCTGCGCCTTTACGGCCGTGTTCATCGGGACGGGGACGCTGTACCGTATTGCCAACCTGATCAATACGTACGGCGCGTCGGCTTGGGCGGCTTTCCGCATTTTAGTGCTGGCTATGCCGTCGATCATCGTCGTGACCTTCCCCATGTCGGTCCTCCTGGGATCGCTGATGGCCTTTGGCCGGCTGTCGAGCTCCAGCGAGCTCATTGTCATGCGGTCGGGAGGACAGAACTTCGCCCGCCTGGCTATGCCTATTTTCATCGTTGCCTTTTTCATTTCCATCGGCACGACTGTGTTTAACGAATACGTCGTGCCCCGGGCTAACAATGCCTACAACACGATTATCAACGAAGAAGTCAAGCATAACGTCGCGCCGGCGACGCAGGACCACATCGTCCTCAAAAACGTCAAAGGCGCCAACATTTCCAGCCTGATGTACGCCCGCCAGTATAATTCGGAAACGAAGATGCTGACGGACCTTACGGTGCAGGAATTTGAAAACGATACGCTCGTACGGGTGGAAAAGGCCGAATGGGCTGACTGGAACGGCTCGAAATGGGTCATGCACGACGGCATCATTTACGACCTTTCCGGCGGAGACGGCGTAGAACGGACGATGACCTTCGATCATCAGGCCCTGCCTATCGTGCAGAAGCCGGACCGCATCAACGCGTCTCAGAAAGACCCCGATGAAATGACGATACGCGAACTGAGAGAACAGATTCAGATTCTCGATGAAAACGCCGTCAATACCAATAAGATGAAGGTAGAAATGTACAACCGCTTCGCCCTGCCCCTGGCCAGCCTGGTGTGCGCCATCGTCGGCGCGCCCCTGGGCATGCAGAAGCAGCGCGGCAGCTCGTCTATCGGCTTCGGCATCAGCGTCGTCGTCATCTTTATTTACTACACGATCATGACGCTGGGGAACGCCCTTGGCAACGGCGGACGGATACCGCCGTATCTGGCCGCGTTCCTTCCCGATATCATCTGCGGCATTACCGGCGCGGTTCTCGTATACCGCAAGTCGAAATAAACGGTTAGCAGCTCGGTCCTATTAGGCAGCCGCGCTGCTAACCCATTTTTTATATGGACATTTCTTATAAAAATAGGGAATGACAGAATGCGTATTATGTTATATGATAATATTATACAAGGAGGTGCTGTATGGAATACGGATGGATTATGCTGTTCGTGCTGGCCATCATGGGCGGTATTATCGCCTATTTAGGCGATAAAATCGGTTCGCGCGTCGGCAAGCGGAAAATTAAATTATTCGGCCTTCGGCCTAAATATACGTCTATCCTCGTCACGATCCTGACTGGCATCAGCATTGCCGCCGTTACGCTGGGCGTCATGTCCGTATTGTCAGAAAACGTGCGCATCGCCTTGTTTGGAATGCAGCAGCTCCGGATGCAGAACGAAGCGCTGGAAACACAGCGAAACCAGCTGCTGAAGCAGGCCGGCGATTTGGGAAAAGAGCTGGATGAAAAAAACCGCCTCATCGCCTCAAACGAAGAATTGCTGCAGCTGCAGCAGGAGCAGCTGGACGGGAAAAACGAGGAAATCCGGCTGACGCAGCTTGATTTGCAGCAGGCTCAGGCAGCTCGGGACGACAAGGCCCGTCAGCTGTCGGTCATACAGGTCGCCATGGATAAAGCCCTGCAGGATAAAGACAAGGCCGTAGCGGACCGGGATGCGGCGCAGCATGACCTGGCCGTACTGGAAGAAACGAAGGAACGCATGGTCAGCACTATCGAAGTGCTCGACAAGCGCATCCGCATTCTCAACGAAACGATGACCAATATCCGCGAGGGAACCGTCATGTTCCGCGTAGGAGAAGTCTTGTCCAGCGTCGTGCTCAGCAGCGGCCAGGACGGCAAGACGACGCGGGAAGAATTGAGCCGGGCCATGCAGCAGACCAATGCCATGATTTGCCGGTATTTGGGCATTACCGATGAAAATGCCGTCATGGTGTACATTGCGCCCGACGAATTCAACGCGGCCATCAGCGCCCTGCAGCAGGGCGAAGCCGGCGGCAAGAAGCTGATCCGCCTCATCGCGGCGGGCAATATCATGGTCGGCGAACCGGCCCTGGTACATATTGATATGCATGACAACAACCTCATTTATCATAAAGGCGACGTTGTATACGAAACGGAGCTGAACGAAAGCGAAACGGCTCATAATCCGGAATTGCAGGTTATGCGTTTTCTACATGACGTAAACCTGCAGGCCAAGGCCAAGGGCGTGCTGCCCGACCCGCTGAGCGGCAACGTCGGCGCGTTGTCGGCGACGGAAATGTTCGATACCATTTCCCGCATCAAAGGGCTCAGCGGCGAACACATCGTCCTGCGGGCCGTCACGCTGAACGACACGTATACGGCAGGACCTCTGGGCATCGACATCATCGTCGAGCCGATTCAATAAGCAAAGGAGATTCGAATGATAGCTGCAATCGATCCGGGCTCGGAAAAGACGGGCGTCGCCGTGCTGGGCGGCGACGGGAGCCTGGCGGAGAAAAAAATTATCCCGACGGGAGACCTGGAAGCCTATCTGACTGAGGCGTATGGGCAGTATGGCTTTACCCATATCGTCATGGGCGACGGAACTAACCACAAGCGTCTGCAGCCCGTCGCCGAGCAGTGGATACGGCGGCAGGCCCCTGCCGTGACCTTTTCTCTCGTCGACGAGAAAAACACGACCGTCGAAGGCCGGGCTATGTATTTCAAGTATACGCCCCGCCGGGGATGGCGGCGATTCGTGCCGCTGTCGCTGCAGTATCCGCCCGAGCCGGTCGATGATTTCGTGGCCTGGATTATCGGTCTCCGTTACATTCATAGGCAAGGGGGAATAGAATGATATGACAGGATATGCATTCCGCGCCGTTGGATTAGCCCTCGGTGCTTTTATATACACCGTCGGCCTGGATATTTTTCTGGTGCCCAACCACGTTATCGACGGCGGCGTCGTCGGCCTGGCCCTGATGGCGGCCGAACTGACCGGCGTCAGCTTCAGCGTGTTTATCGTCGCGCTGAACGTTCCCTTTTTCATCATCGGCTATAAGAAAATCGGCGTCGTATTTACGATACAATCCTTATTTTCCGTACTCTGCCTGTCCGGGTGGAGCAAGTTCATTCACCATACGCCGGTGACGACGGACCCCTTTTTGTCGACTATTTACGGCGGCATTATCATCGGCCTCGGCGTAGGCCTGATTATCCGCTGGGGCGGCTCCCTCGACGGTACGGAAATACTGGCGATCATTGCCGACAAAAAAACGCCCTTTTCCGTAGGCGAAATCATCATGTTTTTCAATCTGTTCATCTTAGGCAGCTCGGGCTTCGTCTTTTCCTGGGACAGCGCCATGTACTCCCTGGTAGCTTATTTTATTGCCTATAAGATGATCGATATTGTGACGAACGGTCTCGACGAAATGAAGGGGCTGCTCATCGTGACGTCGCGGTACGACGAAATGGCCCGCTGCATGACCCAGGACATGGGCCGCGCCGTTACGCTGCTCAACGGCGAAGGGGCTTACAAGCGGGAAACGACGAAGATCTTGTACTGCGTCGTTTCGCGTCTGGAAATGACGAAGGTAAAGGACGCCGTCCGCAAGATCGACCCCAATTCCTTCATATCTATTTTTGATATCAGCGAAGCCCACGGCGGCCTGTTCAAACGGCGGACGCCTCATCATTAAGGGCGGCTCCAGTATATCAATCTGACATAACGGAGAAATAGTTATGCAAAACGATTGTGATATGGAATAACTCATTGTATACTAATAATTGACAGATGCGTTAAATTTGCTATTATAGTAGCTGATGTTTGTTTTTTTGTAAACAAAAATAATCAGAGACATGAAGTTTTGTCTTTAGGAGGGTATACAATGGCACAATTGAATTTTAACATTGAAGACGTATGCGGCACGTTGTCGGAAAATAAAGACGGCTGGCGCAAGGAGCTGACCTATATCAGCTGGAACAACCGCGCGCCGAAATTCGACCTTCGCTCGTGGGACCCGGACTACCAGGCCATGACGAAAGGCATTACGCTGACGAAGGAAGAATTGGAAAAACTGCGCGACGTTTTGAACGAATTGGATTTTGATAAATACTAAAAAGGAGTGAAGAGTATGCTTTCGACAGTTCCATTATATGAATGCTGAGAAAGCATACTTTTTGTTTTTGCTTGCAAATCTTCAGGAAACATTATATAATCTCTAGTTGTATGTACTATTAGTACTTGGTCATAAATTGCTTAAAGGTGATGAAATGGTTCGTATAGCAAGAGATAAGCGGCATGCCCTGCTGCGCAAGCGAATAGAAGAAGACCCCTTCGTGAACGACGAAGAACTGGCGGAGGAATTTTCCGTCAGCGTAGCTACTATCCGCTTGGACCGCATGGCGTTGGGGATTCCGGAAATGCGCATCCGCATCAAGCAGAAGGCGGAAGCGGCCCAGCCCCGGCAGAAGAATGCAGGCTTTGTAGGCGAACTCGTGGAATGCACCGTTGGACAGAGCGCGATTTCCATTATGACAGCGACGGAAGATATGGTCGATGAAGCGCATATCGTGCGCTCCCAATGCTTGTATGCTCAGGCCAATTCGCTGGCCCAGGCCGTGTTGCACCTGCCTGTGGCCATTACGGCCGTAGCTAATATCAAATACAAACAGCCTGTTACTGTAGGCGACAAGCTCGTCGCCGTAGCAGAAGTGATTCGCCGCCGCGATCAGAAATACTATGTATGGGTGAAAATACGGAAAAATGCGAAGGAAGTATTTCGCACAAAGTTTATCATAGAATCTTTGGAATGATGGAGCGTAAGTATGAAAATAGCTGTAGACGCTATGGGCGGCGATTATGCACCGGAAGAAGTGGTGCTGGGCGCGATTGAGGCTGTCAAATCGTATAGCCTGGACGTCGTCTTAGTAGGGGATACTAATAAAATAAAAGAAGTATTAAACCGGTACGGCGCGAAGGACAATTCGCATTTGTCCATCGTTCACGCCAGCCAGGTCATCGATATGGGAGAACATCCGGCTCAGGCAATCCGCAAAAAGAAGGACGCGTCGATTGTCGTGGCGACACAGCTGGTAAAGGACGGCGCCTGCGACGCCGTCGTAGCTCCCGGCAGTACAGGAGCCGCCGTTACGGCAGCTCTCCTGGGATTGGGCCGCATTAAGGGCATTGAACGGCCCTGCATTGCGACGCCGATTCCTTCGAAGAAGGGTATTACCGTCCTTCTCGATTCGGGTGCAAACGCCAACAGCAAACCGAAGCACTTGGTGGAAGGAGCCATTATGGGCTCGCACTATGCGAAATACATTTTGGGCGTAGGCAAGCCCACCGTCGGCCTGCTGAATATCGGCGAGGAAGCGTCGAAGGGGAACGAGTTGGCCCAGGCGACGTATCCGCTGCTGGAAAAACTGAAGACCATTTCCTTTTACGGCAACGTAGAAGGCCGCGATATTCCGAAAGGGACCGTCGACGTCGTCGTCTGCGACGGCTTCGTAGGCAACGTCATTTTGAAATTTGGCGAAGGCATGGCCATGTTTATCATCCGCTTGGTGAAGGATACGATCAAGAGCAGCGGATTTATTGCTAAATTAGGAGCTCTGGCCGTATATCCGGCCCTCCGAACCTTAAAAAAACGTCTTGATTTCACAGAGTACGGCGGCGCGCCTCTTCTCGGCGTAGACGGAAGCTTTATTATCTGCCATGGAAGCTCTAAAGCCAAGGCGATCAAAAACGCCATCCGCGTAGCGGGAGAATTGGCGCAGCAGGACGTAGTAGGCCATATTCGCAAAAGTATAGAGGAAGAAGAGGTAGAACAGTATGATAGTGAAAACTAATCCGGCCGGCATATTGGGGACAGGCCATTACGTTCCCGATAGAGTCGTGACGAATGCCGATTTAGAAAAAATCGTAGACACGTCAGACGAATGGATTCGGGAGCGGACGGGTATCCGCGAACGGCACTTTGCGCCGGAAGGCGTCAACACGTCCGATATGTGTACTATCGCCGCCAGGCAGGCCATGGAAATGGCCGGCATCACGGCGGAACAGCTGGATATGATTATCGTCTGCACGCTGACGCCGGATATGACGATTCCGTCGACGGCCTGCATCGTGCAGAAGAACCTCGGCGCCGTCAACGCCGCCGTTTTCGACTTGTACGCCGCCTGCTCGGGCTTTGCCTACGGAGCGATTACGGCGTCCCAGTACATTGAAAGCGGCATGTGCAAGTACGTCCTGGTCATCGGCGCGGAAATCCTCAGCCGTTTTATGGATATGACGGACCGCAACACCTGCGTATTGTTCGGCGACGGGGCCGGCGCGGCCGTGTTGGGGCCTGTAGAACAGGGCTACGGTATTTTAGGAGCCGACATGGGGGCCGACGGAAACGGCGGCCAGTACCTGAATATCCCGTCCAGCGGCGTGGCTATCCTGCCGACGGACGAAGCGCGGGAAAAGCACCTGACCTATATCAAGATGGACGGCAAGGAAGTGTACAAATTTGCCGTCAAGGTCATGGGAAAGACGGCGGAAAAGGCCTTGGAACGGGCCGGCTTGTCTCATGAAGACATAGACCTTCTCGTGCCTCATCAGGCCAATATCCGCATCATTACGTCGGCAGCCAAGCGGCTTCACCTGCCGATGGAAAAGGTGTTTGTCAACATAGATAAATATGCCAATACGTCAGGAGCATCCATTCCCATCGCCCTTGACGAAGCGAACCGCCAGGGACTCATGAAACACGGCGACATCGTCGTGCTGGCAGGGTTCGGCGCCGGTCTTACGTGGGCCGGATTGGCAATGAAATGGTATGCGAAATAAGGACGACGAGGTGATAATATGAAAAAAGCATTTGTATTCCCCGGACAGGGCGCGCAGAAAGTCGGCATGGTCAAGGATTTATACGAATCGTACGCCGTCGTGCGGCAGCTTTTCGAAGAAGCCGACGACGCATTAGGATTTTCTTTGACGAAGCTGTGCTTTGAAGGCCCCGATGAAGAATTGATGAAGACTTATAATACACAGCCGGCGATCCTGACGGCCAGCACGGCCTGCTGCCGCGTATTGGAACAGGAAGGCGTGACGCCGGACATCGCCGCAGGCCACAGCTTAGGCGAATATTCGGCTCTCGTAGCGGCCGGCGCCCTTTCCTTTGCCGACGCCGTGCGGACTGTACGGCTCCGCGGCCAGTTCATGCAGGAAGCCGTGCCCCTGGGAGAAGGAAGCATGGCGGCTATCATGGGCTTAGCTGAAGATAAGATTAAGGACATTTGCGCCCATATTTCCGAACAGGGCGGCGTAGTACAGGCCGTTAACTTCAACTGCCCCGGCCAGATCGTCATCGCCGGCAGCACGAAGGCCGTCGAAACGGCTGTAGACGAATTGAAAGCGGCCGGAGCGAAGCGGGCAGTCCTCCTCCACGTCAGCGCGCCCTTCCACAGCACGCTCATGGAGCCGGCGGCGAAACGCTTGGCAGAAGTGCTTGACACGATTACGATTTCCGATGCCAAGATTCCCGTCGTCGCCAACGTAAACGGCCAGATCGAAACGGCTGCGGCCGATATTAAGGCTTCCCTGGTCAAGCAGGCGGCCAGCCCCGTGCTCTGGATCGACTGCACGAAGACCATGCAGGCCTTCGGTGCCGAAGCCTTCGTAGAAGTCGGCCCCGGCAAGACGCTCTGCGGCTTTAACCGCAAGATCGACCGGGCGATTCACAGCGAAAACGTAGAAGATATACCTTCCTTACAGAAAACACTTGAATTTTTCCAGGGGGTTAGATAAAATGCTCTTAACAGATAAAACTGCCGTCGTTACGGGCGGTTCCCGCGGTATCGGCCGGGCTATTGCCGTCTCCCTTGCGGCAGAAGGCGCAAAGGTAGCCGTTATATACGCCGGCAATGCGGCGGCAGCTGAAGAAACGCTGTCCCTCATCAAAGAACAAGGCGGCGAAGCCGTCGCAATGCAGTGCGACGTCGCCGACGACGCGGCTGTTTCCGATATGATAAACGCTGTAAAGGAACAGTTCGGCTCCGTCGACATCTTGGTCAACAACGCCGGCATTACCCGCGACGGCCTCCTCATGCGCATGAAGGAAGGCGACTGGCAGGCCGTGCTGGATACGAACCTGACGGGCGTGTTCCATTGCACGAAGGCCGTAACGAAGCTGATGATGAAGCAGCGCAGCGGCGCGATCATCAATATTACGTCCGTCG
Organism: Megasphaera sp. An286; assembly: GCF_002163455.1. Taxonomy (NCBI): domain Bacteria; kingdom Bacillati; phylum Bacillota; class Negativicutes; order Veillonellales; family Veillonellaceae; genus Megasphaera; species Megasphaera sp. An286. Next base: position 75,461 of record NZ_NFIY01000007.1, read on the forward strand.
TTGGACAGACGGGCAACGCCGGCCAGGCGAACTATGCGGCAGCAAAAGCCGGCATGATCGGCTTTACAAAATCCGTAGCCAAGGAACTGGCTTCGCGGGGCATCCGCGTCAACGCCGTAGCTCCGGGCTGCATCGATACGGATATGACGGCGGTATTGAGCGACGCCGTAAAAGAAGACATGCTCAAATCGATTCCCCTGGGCCGCGTCGCCCAGCCGGAAGAAGTGGCGAAGGCCGTCGTGTTCCTCGCCTCTGACAACGCAAGCTATATTACCGGCCAAGTCTTAAACGTAGACGGCGGCATGGTAATGTAAGACATATATTCCACTGAAAGGGGGTGAATTGGAAATGAGCGAAGAAGCTACTTTTGAAAAAGTAAAGAGCATCGTTGTTGAACAGCTCGGCGTTGACGAAAAAGAAGTCAAAATGGACGCTGCTTACATCGATGATTTGGGCGCTGATTCCTTGGATATCGTTGAATTGATCATGGCTTTCGAAGAAGAATTCAACATCGAAATCCCTGATGATGTTGCAGAAAAAATCAAAACTGTCAAAGATACAGTTGATTACATCGAAAAGGAAAAGAAAGCGTAAGTACGCAATAGGGCCGGATGGGGAAGCCGTGGCGCTTCCCCTGATGGTGTCTTGATTGGAGGAAAACAGAGTGAAGCTGCCAGAATTAAGAATAGGTAAGCTCGTAGCAAAGGTGCCAATCGTCCAGGGCGGCATGGCAATTCGATTGTCCACAGCCCGATTGGCCGCAGCAGTAGCCAACGAAGGCGGTATTGGCCTTATTGCGGCTTCTGGCATGCCCTTTGATGAATTAAGGTATGAAATACGCTTAGCCAGAAAACTGGCTCCAACTGGAATCATAGGCATAAACGTAATGGTCGCGGCCCGCGAATTCAAAGGCATCGTGACCACTGCAATTGAAGAAGGAATAGACCTGGTTGTAGCAGGAGCAGGCTTTTCCCGGGACATGTTCGCCTGGGGAAAAGACAGCGGTACGCCTATTGTGCCCATCGTATCTTCTGCTAAACTAGCTAAAATATCCCAAACCCTGGGTGCTGCTGCCGTCGTCGTAGAGGGGGCAGAAGCAGGCGGGCATCTGGGAACCAACCGCTCGAGCCGGCTCATCGTGCCGGAAGTGCGGAAAGCCGTCGATATTCCCGTCATCGGCGCAGGCGGCGTTCTTCACGGAGAAGACATTGCCGAAATGCTGCGCTTAGGCGCCGACGGCGTTCAGATGGGAAGCCGGTTTGCCGCCAGCGTGGAATCCAACGGCGCTGACGAATTGAAAAAGGTATATCTGCGGGCCAACAGCCCTGAAGATTTTATATTGGTGCATAGTCCAGTCGGCCTTCCGGGGCAGGCAATCCGGACGCCCTTTTCCGAACGAATTCTTCTCGGTACGGCGCCGGCGCCGGATCACTGCGATCAGTGCCTGAAAAAATGCAGCCATAAGTACTGCATTATCCGCGCCCTCACGAGAGCGCAGCAAGGCGACGTCGAAACGGGCTTGGTGTTCTCCGGCAGGAGAATGCAGGAAATCCATGACATTCTGCCGGTAAAAGACATATTTGCATATCTTAAACGTGAAATGGATGAAATTCCCGATTGATTCACGGTTTGATTTTTGATGATGAGGTGAAAATATTGGAAAAACGTGTAGTGATTACAGGCGTCGGCGTCATTTCCCCCGTAGGCATGGGTAAGGATGAATTTTGGAACGCGCTGCTCAGCGGCAAAAATGGAATCGGTCCTATCACTCATTTTGACGCGACGGAATACGGCGCGCGCATTGCCGGCGAAGTCAAAGATTTTGACCCTGCTGCTTTCGGCATCGATAAGAAGGAAGCTCGCCACATGGATCCGTCTACGCAGTACGCCGTAGCGGCCGCTAAATTGGCGCTCGAAGATTCTAAGATGAATTTGGACGAAGAAGACCGCGACCGCATCGGCACGATCGTCGGCACGGGCATCGGCGGCATGGAAACCCTCCACAACCTGTATAAGGGCTTGTTTGCCAAGGGACCGTCCCGCGTCAACCCCTTTGTCGTACCGAAGATGATTGCCAACATGGCGTCCGGCCAGGTTTCCATTACCTTCGGCCTTAAAGGCCACTGCGCTAGTGTCGTAACGGCTTGTGCGACAGGCGCTAACTCCATCGGCGACGCCTTCCGCATGATTCAGCGCGGCGAACTCGACGCAGCCGTAGCCGGCGGTACGGAGGCCGCCGTATCTCCCGGCGCCGTAGCGGGCTTTGCCGCTATGAAGGCTTTGAGCACGCGCAACGACGACCCGGCTCATGCGTCCCGTCCCTTTGACAAAGACCGCGACGGCTTCGTCATGGGCGAAGGCGCAGGCATTGTCGTATTGGAAGAATTAGAACATGCTAAGAAGCGCGGCGCCCATATTTACTGCGAAATCAGCGGTTATGGCAGCAACGCCGACGCATACCATATTACGGCTCCCGGCCCGGAAGGCATCCAGCAGTCCAAATGCATAGAGTTGGCGATTAAAGATGCCGGCCTCCTGCCGAACGACGTCGATTACGTCAACGCTCACGGCACGTCGACGCACTTGAACGACTTGAACGAAACGAAGGCCGTTTCCCGCGTATTCGGCGATCATGCCAAAGATCTCCTCATGAGCTCGACGAAGTCCATGACGGGCCATCTCCTCGGCGCAGCCGGCGCCGTAGAAGCCATCGTCTGCGCCTTGACGATTGAAACGGGCAAGGTCCATCCGACGATCAACTTGGCGGAAATCGACGACGAACTGAAAGAATTCGGCTTGAATTACGTGCCGAATGAAGCTGTAGACGCCGATGTCAACGTGGCGATTTCCAACTCCTTCGGGTTCGGCGGCCACAACGCGACGCTGCTGTTCAGAAAATATGTAGACTAAGCGTCGATATGCGAAATACAAAATAGATTAGAGAAGATCATGTGAATGGATACAGGTAGAAAAAAGCAGTTAGAAAAATTCATTGACGTTTTAGGACTTTCCTCTTTTCATAATCTGTTGATTTTGGACCAGGCTCTGACACACTCATCCTATGCCAATGAAAATAAGGCAAAACACGGTTATTACAATGAACGGCTGGAATTTTTGGGAGATGCGATTCTCGACTTGGTAGTCGGCGAATATCTTTTCCTGCAATATCCCCACATGCCGGAAGGCGAATTATCGAAAGCGCGGGCCAGCGTCGTCAGCGAAGCGCCGCTGGCTGCCGTATGCGCTACCTTCGACATGGGGGACTACATTCTTCTGGGAAAAGGAGAATTGGCGTCGGGCGGCCGCAAGCGAGCCAGCATACTGGCAGACGCGTTTGAAGCCGTCGTCGGCGCTATTTACATTGATTCGTCTTATGAAGAAGCGCGCAAATTTATTCTGCATCAGTTAAAAGATTATTTATCCCTCGTTGCCAGCGGCGATTACGGAAAAGATTACAAGACGCTGTTCCAGGAATTTGTCCAGCGCGACGGTGAGCAGAAAATCACGTACGTTCTGCGCCGGGAAGAAGGCCCCGACCACGATAAGACCTTTTACATGGAGGTCATCGTAGCCGGCAAGGTTCTCGGCGAAGGCTCCGGCAAGACCAAAAAGGATGCGGAACAGCATGCCGCTCACGAAGCTCTGAAACGATTACATGCAATATAGAAAGGATGCGGCTCAGCCCATCCTTTTTTTTTTGTTTGAGGTATTATGGTGAAAACATCGATTATTCCTATCTTCATTCCGCATATCGGCTGTCCCTACCGCTGCGTGTTCTGCAACCAGTGGCGCATTACAGGGAGGCGCGGCGTACCCGACGGCAATGCCGTGGCTCGGACGATTAAAGAATACGTGACGAGCGCGGCTGAAGAAAGGCATTGGGAGGTCGCTTTTTACGGCGGCAGCTTTACGGCCATTCCAGCGGCCTTGCAGGAGGAACTGCTGACTCCGGCTCGTGAAGCCCTGCAGGAGGGGCGCATACAGGCGATTCGCTGCTCGACGCGGCCTGACTGCATTGACGAGGAAATATTGTCTCGGTTGAAGCGGTACGGCCTGTCCACTGTCGAATTAGGCGTTCAGTCCATGGACGACATCGTATTGGCTAAGGCCAAGCGGGGCCATACGGCACAGGACGTCGTAACGGCGACGGCGCTGCTGCGGGAGAACAGCTTTACTGTCGGACATCAGCTCATGCCGGGCCTGCCCAGCGAGGATTGGGACAGCCTGCGGGACACGACGGCGGCGATTTGCCGCTTACGGCCCGACATAGCCCGCATCTATCCCGTCGTCGTCCTTGCCGATACGGAGCTGGCCGACATGTACCGGCAGGGGGACTATACGCCTTTGTCCGTTCACGAAGGGGTTTTGCGGGCCGCTTACATGAAGCAGGCCTTTCTCGAAGCGGGCATCCAGTGCATCCGCACGGGCCTGCAGGCGACGGAAGACCTGGACGACCCGGCTCAGGTACTGGCAGGCGCGTATGCGCCGGCTATGGGCGAAATGGTCGATACGCGGCGGTATTGCCGTCAGATGTTTGCCGTCCTGGACTGTCTGGGAGATACGGGCCAGGTCGTCGTAGAGTATAATCGCCGCGATACGTCGCGCGTGCGGGGATATAAAAATACTACTGTCAAAAAAGGGAGGAACCGCTATTCCTTTGCCATACAATGGAAGGAATCGGACGCCTTACTGCCAGGCGTCGTAGCCGTTTCCGCCGGAAGACGGAAGATATACATCGAAGCGGATACCGGCAGGGTCAAAGAGGGCAGTGTAATCTGAAGGGCCTGGAGAATAAAAAATACCGATATGCAATAGGCAGGCAAGCCTTGCATATCGGTATTTTTACGTCGCTGAAGAGGTAGTGTTAGATGAACGTTTCTGGCTCAGCACGGCGGGCGTACGTTTCTTCCAACTGTTTCTTATGGAACAAATACGTTTCGTCGTCGTAGTAGCGTGCGCCGACGGGACAGGCCTTGACGCAGGCGCAGCATTTGACACAGAACGTCGTGTACGTATGGCAGTCCGGCGCGATGGAGCCGAGAGGACAGACACTGACGCAGACGCCGCAGTTGGTGCAGGCGTCGCTGACCTTCGGGAAGACCTTGGTAATGGTCTTATGAGAGCCGTCGGCCTTCTGCGGCACCATGTACGGCCGATAGGGGACGTTACCCTTGACCGGCACGGGCGTGCGGTATCTGTCGTTGGAAATCGTGCTGGCTACGACCTGGGCGAAGCTGCGGGCCTTGTTGAGGTCCTGGCTGTCGGGACGGCCCTGGCCGAGGGTGCGGGAGAAGGAATGCTCGCCGATGAACGCGCCGCCGGCGACGGTGTGGATGTGGGCCTTTTCCATGATATCGCGGAGCTCGATGAGGGCGTCGTCGTAGTTGCGGTTGCCGTATACGACGATGGGAATGCCCATGGATCCGTTTCCTTCTGTCTGCGCCAGGTATTTCAGCATGAAGTTGGGCACGCGGCCGGCGTAGACCGGCATGCCGAGGATGACCAATGAGCCTTCAGGAAACACAAGCGGTTCCGTTCGTTCGCCCGGCAGGGTAAAGCTGCGGCTTTCGTGGGGAATGCCTAGCGTGCGGCTCAGCTCTTGGGCAATGGTCTCGCAGACGGTTTTCGTCGTGTTCGTCGGGCTGAAATAGGCGGTAATGATACGTGCGCATGTTGTCATAATAAAACCCCTTTCGCTGTGAGTATGGATAATGGCAGTTGGAATAACACCCCTGTCGACGCCATGATTGTATAGTATAAGTGTACCACATTATGAGAATAAATACAGCCGTATACTGGCAGGAGAATGACTTTTTTAGATTGCCGCCGAAGAAATTTTTCTGATTTTCTTGATAAAATATGGTATAATAAAAAGTAATTGCAATTATAATTATATGCTAAGTTGCATACGCACAGGCTTGAAACAAGCCGATACTACATAGAGATTACTAAACGGAGGATAGTGATATGGCTAGAGTAAAAATAACGGAAACGGTACTGCGGGACGGTCATCAGTCCATCGCGGCGACGCGCATGCGCCTGAGCCAGATGCAGCCTGTATTGGAAGCGATGGACGAAGTAGGGTACGGCGCCTTGGAATGCTGGGGCGGCGCGACCTTCGATACGTGCATGCGCTTTTTGGACGAAGACCCGTGGGAACGGCTGCGGACGATTAAGAAATACGTCAAAAAGACGCCCCTGCAAATGCTGCTCCGCGGCCAGAATATCTTAGGATACCGCCATTACGCCGACGACGTCGTGTATGAATTTGTTAACAGAGCTGTAGACAATGGCATCGACATTATCCGCGTCTTCGACGCCCTCAACGATTCCCGCAACATGGAATCAGCCATCCGGGCTGCGAAGGACACGAAGTCTGTCCACGTTCAGGGCGCTATCGTCTATACGATCAGCCCGATTCACACCATGGAATCCTTTACAAAAGGCGCTCTGGAGCTGCAGCGCATGGGCGTCGACTCCCTGTGCATCAAGGACATGTCGGGGCTGTTGTCCCCCTATGACGCGTACAATCTCGTGCGCATGCTGAAAAAGCACTTGTCCATACCGATCGAGCTGCACACGCACTGCACCTGCGGCTTCGGCGAAATGACCTACATGAAGGCTATCGAAGCCGGCGTAGATATTATCGACACGGCCTTGTCGCCCTTTGGCGAAGTGACGAGCCAGCCGCCGACAGAATCGGTCGTCATGTCCCTGCAGAACACGATTTACGATACGGGCATCGACGTCGAACGGCTCTGGCCCTTGACGGAGCACTTCAAACAGGTCCGTAAGGAGCTGGCCGACGAATTCAACCTGACTATGCCCAGCCAGATCAATCCGGCTGTCCGCAAGTACCAGATTCCCGGCGGCATGCTGACGAACCTGTACAACCAGCTGAAAGGGCAGGGCGCAGAAGACCGCTTTGACGAAGTGCTGGCGGAAATGCCGAACGTGCGCCGCGATTTGGGCTATCCGCCCCTCGTGACGCCGACGAGCCAGATTACCGGCTCGGCCGCTGCGCTCAATGTCCTGTACGGCCGCTATAAGATCGTGACCAACGAAGTGCGGGACATCGTCCGCGGCAAGTACGGCCGCGTTCCCGGTGAAATCACGGAAGAATTCCGCAAGATGTGCATCGGCGACGAACCGGTCATCAGCCACCGTCCGGCCGACGATTTGGAGCCGGAGCTGGAAAAGGCCAAGAAGGCCCTGGCCGACGAAGGTTTCCCCGACGCTACGCCGGAAGACGTCTTAGGCTACGCCATCTTCCCGGAAGTAGCCCTGCCGTTCTTCAAAAAACGCCGCGACATGCAAAAGCGCAGCACTGCGGCGCAGGGATAATTACATATGCTAGTAAACACCTGACGAGCTGTTTGTCAGGTGTTTTTTATATGCCTCACTGCAAAGTTTATTGCCTAGTATAACCTTGGATCCTTTCCTTTTGCCGTGTGCACGGAATAGAAACAATTTCCGTCCCTTTGTCCGACTCTGTTGTCCTTCTGGCATAGATAGCATCACATTTTCCTGTATTTTTTTGCCGAAATATATTGACATTATGCTCTACTTCAATGGTATGATACGGTCATAGCAAAGAGTGCAGTCATTACAGGTGTATACTATCTAGTTGTCAGGAGGAATTGACATGGAACGAAACATGAACAGAGATACGGAAATTATCATGCAGGGAGCGGAAGTAAAGGGGACGCTGAGCACGCCGGAAGTCCTGCCCATTTACTTGACGACGGCTTTTCACGGCGGAGCCGATTTAGACGAACTGAACGAATACTACGCCGTCAAAGGCTACACGTACAACCGCATCCGAAATCCAAACCGTAATGCCCTGGCCGAACTGGTCACCTATCTGGAAGGGGGCGAAGCGTCCATGATCTGCAGCTCTGGTATGGGGGCGATTACGACGACGCTCCTGTCCCTAGCCGACGCCGGCGACCATATCCTGGCCAACAGCAATTTGTACGGCGAAACGCTGGAAATTCTGGACGTCATCAAGCGCTACGGCATCGAATCGACGTGCGTTGACTTTACCGATATAGAAGCTGTACGGAAGGCCGTGCAGGCGAATACGAAGATCGTCTATACGGAAGTCATTTCCAATCCGACCATGGCCGTCGTAGACGTAGAGGCCGTGGCCCGTATCGCCCACAACTGCGGCGCTAAGCTCGTCGTAGACAATACGTTCACGACGTCGACGGTCATTAAGCCGATTGATTTCGGTGCAGATGTGACGATCAACAGCCTGACTAAATTCATGAACGGCCACAGCGACATCGTCGGCGGCTCGGCTACGGCGTCGAAGGAGGTCATCGACAAGGCCTGCAAGCTGCAGGCTCTGCTGGGATGCACTCTCGACCCGTTTTCGTCCTATTTATGCGAACGGAGCCTGCGAACCCTTGACCTGCGCATGGAACGGCAGCTGAAAAACGCCGAAGCTCTGGCGAAAGCCCTCGACGAGCATCCTCACGTGCTGAAGGTCAACCATCCCAGCTTGCCGTCCCATCCCCAGCATGATATTGCCAAGCGGTTATTTTCCAAGGGATACGGCGCCATGCTCAGCTTTGAAATGCCCGAAGACCGGGAAAAAATCAACGCCTTCATGCGCCGCCTGCACATCGCCAAATACGCCATGACCTTGGGCGGCTATGCGACGACCCTGTCCTATCCCATCTTGTCGTCCCATGCGTCCGTTCCCAGGGACATACGCCTGAAAATGGGCATTACAGACGGCTTGATGCGCGTGTCCGTCGGCCTGGAAGACGCCCAGGACTTGATTGCCGACTTTACGCAGGCGCTGAGCGTCTTTGAAGAATAAGGCGGCGAGGAGGAATTACTATGTCAACGTATCGAAATATGACCGTCGGCCTGGCCCTCATTCCCATCATCACGCTGATTATCAGCTTAGTCATCGCGCTGAATTTTCTGGGTGCAGGCCCCCATATCCCTCTGGTCTTTTCGACGGCCATTGCCTGTCTCGTAGCCTTAAAGGCCGGGTACAAATGGGACGATATTGAAAAATTTATGCTCGAAACTATGTCCGACGGCTTGCAGGCTTTGGTCATCTTGCTCATCGTCGGTATCTTGATCGGCACATGGATCATATCGGGCGTCGTACCGACGATGATTTACTACGGCCTGCTCATCATTTCGCCTACGGTATTTCTGGCTATGTCCTACGTCCTCACGTCTATCGTAGCCTTTGCCACGGGGAGCTCGTGGAGCACCGCCGGCACCGTCGGCATTGCCCTGGTCGGCATCGGCCAGGCCATGAATATCCCCTTGGAAATGGTCGCTGGGACCGTCGTTGCCGGAGCCTATTTCGGCGATAAGATGTCGCCCCTGTCCGATACGACCAATCTCGGCGCGGCTATCAGCGGGGCCCAGCTCTTCGAGCACATCAAGCACGTCGTCTATCCCCTCGTTCCCAGCTTTATCATCACCTTGGTCCTCTATGCCGTCCTGGGCTTTCAATACGGCGGCGCAAGCATTGACAACGAAGGCATCGATGCAATTTTGAACGGATTATCCCGTATCTTCGTCATCAATCCCATCATGCTCATTCCGCCTCTCGTCGTCATCGTGTCGGTGATCAAGAAAATGCCGGCTATTCCCGGCCTGTTCATCAGCGCCTTTATTGCGGCCCTGCTGGCTATGGGCATACAAGGCGCCAGCCTGTCCGACGTCATCAGCGTGGCCTTTTCCGGCTACGAATCCCATTCCGGCTCGGAAGTCATCGACAGCCTGCTGAGCCGCGGCGGCATGGTCAGCATGGGCTCTATCATCGCCTTGGTCCTCGTAGCCATGGGCTTCGGCGGCATCATCCAGAAGTCGGGGATGCTGCCCCTGCTGCTGGATAAGGTTCTGACCATTGCCAAGGGTGTAGGCGGCCTCATTTGCGCGACTGTGCTGACCGGCGTCATCGCCGAAATGCTCATGGGAAGCCAGTATCTGTCGGTCATCGTAACGGGCAGTATGTATAAGGATCGCTACGCCGAAAAGGGCCTGGCTCCGAAAAATCTGTCCCGCTGCGTCGTCAACTCCGGCTGTACCGTCAGCCCCCTCGTGCCGTGGAGCAACTGCGGCGCTTTCATGGCGGCGACGCTGGGCGTCGCGACCTTATCCTACGCGCCCTTTGCCTTCTCGTGCTATTTGACGCCTATTATTTCCATTATTATCGGCTTCATCGGCTTTACGATCGAACGCATCCCGCCGGCGCAGCCTGAGTCTTAATACTGATAGGAAAGAAGCCCCGCATATCTGACTATGCTGTCGGATATGCGGGGCTGTTTCCTTATGGTGAGATACGCACCTGTACCTCGTAGGTACAATGCTGAAATTCATAAAAATTGTCTTCGTATTCATCGGCGACGACTAGGTGGGAAGAAGGGTTGCCTTCGAAATACGTCTTGAACCAGGTATTGCTGCAAGTTTCCGACAAAAGCCTGACGCGGAAGCAGAAATATTCCCCGCCCGGTATTTCCTGAATATAGGGATGGGAAAAGTCTGGCTTTTCTTTGATGTACATAAAGTAATACAAGGCGGATATTTCATTCTGCAGTAGCCGATGAAAGTCCAAGATGTAGCCGTTTTGGCGGAGCATGGCAAGCTGCTTGAAGGGCTCCTTGCTCTGCGCCTCCGTCAGCCTGTAGCCTGCCGCGCCGTATATAGGCTCTCCCGGATAAATCGGCGCGGCGAGAACATAGCGGGTTTCCATGGTCTTTTTGAAGGGAATATCGGGAAAGGCATTTTCCTTTAAATAATTGTAATACGACACGTACCAGTCTATCGTATCGACTGTGTCCTGCAACGCTGCAATTTTTCGCTGCAGCTTTTCTTTATGCTGCGTCAGCAGCACTGTCAGCCGTTCCGTGCCGCCGCCGTCCAAGGCTGTGCGGATTTCCGTCAGAGGCAGACCCAGCTTTTGCAGGTACTTAATGCGCTCGATGTAATGAATCTGGTCGTACGTATACTGGCGATACCCGTTCTGCTCGTTGACCTTCGCCGGCCGGCAAAGACCTATCTTGTCGTAATACCGCAAGGTCTGCGTAGAAATATCGAGAAGAGATGACACCTCGCCGATATAATAGTATTTTTCTTTCATAGATAGCTCCGTCCTTTACAATCGTTGATTTTATTATAGAAAATGTAAGAAGAATTGTATAGATACATGTGTTATGCGAGAAACTAATGCATTAAAAAGGAATAATGTGTATACTATAAGTATCATGGATTACCAGAATGTATAATTTGAAATGAAAGAGGAATGACTATGGCTAATAAAAATAGCGCAAATATTGGATTTGAAGAAAAAATTTGGAACGCAGCTTGCGTATTGCGCGGTAATATTGACGCGTCGGAATATAAATCTGTCGTATTAGGGCTTATTTTTTTGAAATATATTTCTGATTGTTTTGAGAAAAAATATAATGAATTGGTCGAAGAAGGTGCGGGATTTGAAGAAGACAGAGATGAATATATTTCGGAAAATATCTTCTTTGTTCCTGAAAACGCTCGTTGGAACGTCATTTCTGCGGCAGCCCACAAGGAAACAATCGGCGTCGTTATAGACGAAGCCATGAAAAGCATAGAAAAAGAGAATAAGAAGTTAAAAGGCATATTGCCTAAGAATTTTGCCCGTCCTGAATTAGATAAAAGGCGTTTAGGCGACGTAGTAGATTTATTTTCCAATGTAAAAATGGTAGATTCTGGAAATGAAAAAGATATTTTAGGCAGGACGTACGAATATTGCCTAGCTAAGTTTGCAGAACAAGAAGGGAAACTAGCCGGGGAGTTTTATACGCCGGCCTGTGTGGTCAAAACATTGGTCGAAGTACTACAGCCTTTTAACGGACGAGTGTACGATCCTTGCTGCGGTTCGGGCGGCATGTTTGTCCAATCGGCAAAATTTATCGAAAATCATGGCGGAAATATTAATAAAATATCTGTCTATGGACAGGATTCTAATCCGACAACGTGGAAAATGGCGCAGATGAACTTGGCTATTCGCGGTATTGAAGCGGATTTGGGGAGATTTAGTGCAGATACGTTTTTTAACGACTGCCACCCGCAGTTAAAAGCGGATTTTATAATGGCAAATCCTCCCTTTAATCTTTCTGATTGGGGCGTTGATAAATTGCGCGACGACGTTCGTTGGAAATACGGCGTACCGCCGGCAGGAAACGCTAACTTTGCCTGGCTTCAGCACATGATTTGGCATTTAGCGCCTAACGGCCGTATCGGCATGGTATTGGCAAACGGCTCGTTATCCTCTCAATCTGGCGGCGAAGGAGAAATCCGGAAACGGATCATTGAAGACGACTTAGTAGATTGTATAGTCGCCATGCCGGGGCAGCTGTTTTATACGACGCAGATTCCCGTATCTCTATGGTTTCTATCTAAAAACAAGAAGCAAAAAGGGAAAACGCTGTTTATCGATGCCAGAGACATGGGGAGCTTAGTTACGAGAAAACTTCGGGAATTGGACGATACCAAGGATATCAAAAAGATTGCCGATACGTATCATGCCTTTGTCGACGGTACGTTGAAGGATGAGAAAGGCTTTTGTGCTGTCGTAACGACGGAGGATATTGCGGAGCAAGATTATATTTTGACACCCGGACGGTATGTGGGGATTAAAGAGCTGGAAGAAGATACAGAACCTTTTGAAAAAAAAATGGCACGGCTTACGAAGGAATTGTCTGAATTATTTAAAGAGTCCCATAGATTAGAGGAAGAGATTAAGAAACAATTAGGAACGATTGGATATGATATATGATTTTTTGTGAATAGACTGTAGTATAAAAAATAAGGAGATAATATTTTGCGATTAAAAGATATTTGTGAAATAAATAAAAAAACATATTCTGTTAAGGGAAAATGGCCAGTAATTTATTACCTTGATACCCAAAATATTAATAAAGGTCAAATTAATGAAGTAAAGAGATATAATACGGAATGGGAAAAAATGCCAAGTCGGGCAAAACGCAAAGTGAGTAAAAATGACATTCTGTATTCAATGGTAAGACCAAATCAACACCATTATGGGATCATTCAATCAGAGAAAGAAAATTTTCTGGTTTCAACAGGATTTGCTGTAATTACTGTGAATGAAAATATAGCTGATCCTTATTTTATTTATTATTTTCTTACACAAGCGCAAGTTATAGAATATTTGCAAAATATTGCAGAACAAAGTACTTCAACGTATCCTGCAATTAAACCATCAGATATTGAAGAACTTGCAATAGATTTGCCTGATTTAGAAAAACAAAAGAGAATAGGTAAGTTTTTGAGATCTATTGATGAAACAATAAATGTAAAGAAAAACATAAACGATAATTTAACAGCTTAGAACTGAATGTTAGAGATATCAATCTCGCCAGACATCAGCCGTGGTAGCAAAGCATCGCGTATACTACACAATGTCCTAGATTGTTCATCATTTTTCTGTATTTCGTTATACATTGGAGAAACAATTTCTTCAAATGCTTTAAGAGCTGAATCAGTTGGAATGACAACCTCCATTGCATTAAGGATAGCGGTCGTCATGCTCGGAACAGCAGAACCAGCGTTCATAGAGGTAAGATCTTTTGATTTGACAAAATGGTAGACATACTTTGCAACATTGGGTAAGCGCATTTCAGTATAGAACATAGTATCAACAGACCAAAACGGCTGACTGACATAGATGACATTATTGAGTGTACCTTTTCTCGGTATTAGAACTGATTCTTTATTATAGAGAGGCCGTTCTACATGACGCATTATACCTCCAGAACCATATACTGGAAATCGTCCATCAGTTAATTTTTTATGATCTTTACCATATTTAATTGAAACAAGGTCAGAAAGATGTCCAATTTTCCATAACGGATCAGCATTAGTAATAAACATGGATGAATATATTGTTTGGGCCTGTTGTTGTAAATTATCGTTAATCTTACATTATGGTAAAAGGAGTTAAGATGAAATTCCCCAATAGTGAACTAGATATTTCAAATGCCCATAAATATGCATTTCAAAATAAACCTTATCTTTTACATGATAGTAGATGTGGCTGTTACCATTGTTTAAAAATTTTTTCTCCCATTGAAATTACTAGGTATGCTGATGATAACAGTATAGGTACAGCTATATGCCCTTATTGCGGTGTGGATGCTGTTATTGGAGAAAGTTCTGGACTACCTATTACTAAAACGTTTTTAGAAAAAATGCACAATAAGTGGTTTTGATGTAAAAAATCTCTCAACAGCGGTGAGAGAATTAGTAAAAGAACTGCCGCTGCTCGTCGTTCTCTTATCACTGAAAGGAGATATGACGATGAAAGAACAATTGATTTGTGAGATCCAGCAGAAGATGTTGCCCTATCTTAATAACGAACAACTACTTCAGCTAAAAATTGTGCTGAATCAAGCATTTTACGGGGTAACCGTCAATGCAGAAGAAATAAGAGCGGCAGTAGACGAATTCAATACCGTAGAATTATTTGTTTCAGCTAAACGCATTGAAGGATGTTCGGAAAAAACATTGACGTATTATAGCAAGACAATTGACGTTATGCTGGAAACTATCGGCAAAACAGTGCAGCAAATAACGACAGAAGATTTGCGAAAATATTTGATTGCATATCAAGTAGAGCGAGGTTCCAGTAAGGTCACGATTGACAATATTCGCCGTATTTTATCAAGCTTTTTTTCGTGGCTTGAAGACGAAGATTATATAATCAAAAGCCCTATCCGACGGATTCATAAGGTGAAAACGGCAAAAATTGTCAAAGACACGTATAGCGATGAAGCGCTGGAGCTTATGCGTGATAACTGTACGAATCTGCGGGATTTAGCTCTTGTCGATTTATTGGCTTCGTCAGGAATGCGCGTAGGCGAGTTGGTGTTGCTAAATAGGGATGATATAGATTTTAATGAGCGGGAATGTGTCGTTTGCGGAAAGGGAAATAAAGAACGGCTGGTGTATTTTGACGCTAGGACGAAAATTCATTTGCAAAATTATTTACAAAGTCGCACAGATGAGAATCCTGCATTATTTGTGTCTTTGAAAATACCTCATAGTCGCCTTATGATTGGCGGCGTAGAAGCCTGCTTGAGACGATTAGGACAACGAATACACCTTACAAAGGTACATCCTCATAAATTCCGGCGTACCTTTGCGACGACAGCGATAGATAAAGGTATGCCAATAGAGCAAGTACAACACTTGCTAGGACATCAGAAAATTGATACGACGTTGCATTATGCTATGGTGAAACAACAGAATGTAAAACTAGCACATAGAAAGTATATTGGGTAGGAAGGTGAATACTTGATGGAATGGATAGAGACAACTCTAGGTGATATTGGAAAAGTTGTAGGAGGAGCAACGCCACCGACTAAGCATGAGGAATATTATGGAGGAAAAATAGCGTGGATTACTCCTAAAGATCTATCCTCATTTAAAGGTAGATATATTTCATTTGGTGAAAGAAGTATTACGGAAAAAGGGCTTGCTTCTTGCTCTGCACAAATGGTGCCGTCTAATACAATTCTATTTACTTCACGAGCTCCCATCGGTTATATTGCCATTGCTAAGCAAAGTCTTTGTACGAATCAAGGATTCAAAAGTATCATCCCTTATGAATGTATTGACCCGTTATTTTTATATTATCTTTTGAAATACAATAAAGATCGAATTGAATCAATGGGAAGTGGGACAACCTTTAAGGAAATTTCTGGAAAAACAATGAAATCTATTCGAGTTTATATTCCTCGTAAGATTGAAGATCAAAAAAGAATTTCGGCTATCCTTGATAGATTAGACGGCAAAATTGAATGCAACGCAGAGATAAACGATAATTTAGAGCAGCAATCTGCCGCTATATTTTCGGATTGGCTTGAAACATATGCCACATCATCCAGAGAAGTTACTTTAGACGAAGTATGTATCAAAGTAACTGATGGTTCACATTTTAGTCCTAAAGATGATCCTACTTCCTCCATTCCCATGCTTTCAGTCAAAGATATGAATGAGTATGATTTTAACTTTACCTCGTGTAAGCACATAAGCGAAGAAGATTATCAAAAAATGGAAGCTAATGATTGTGTTCCAAAAGTAAATGATATTCTTGTTGCAAAAGACGGCAGCTATCTGAAAGAGATTTTTGTCTGCAACGAGAGGAGAAAACTTGCCGTTCTCTCGTCTATTGCAATTTTTCGTCCAAATCCAGAAGTCATCTACACTGAAATACTACTTGCCTTTTTGAAGAGTCCGCATGTGTTGCAGGAGGTACGAGATAATTATGTGTCCGGATCTGCTCTACCTCGCATAGTGTTGAAAGACTTCAAAAAGCTAAAGTTTTCATTACCTGATATGCAAGCTCAATCTGATATCGCCGATGTTATGATTGCATACAGAAAAAAGATTGCACTAAATATTCAAGAAAATCAGAGACTTGAAGCCATGCGAGACGCTCTCTTACCAAGGCTCATGTCTGGCAAGATTGATGTCTCTGCCGTTCAGCTCTAAGCCACTAAATTATCGTTTTTCTCTTGTTTTAGTAGGATATTGCGCACTTAATATAGAAACCATACTTTATAAAGAATTTATTTCAATCTAAAGGAATGCAGGAGTGATGGCCATGGCAGGATATTATACGGAATCAAACTATGAAAATGCAGTGCTGCAATTACTAAGCGAACAGCTAGAGTATACGTATGTCTATGGACCAGATGTAGAGCGGGAGTACGAGTCTCCTTTATATGAAGATAGGTTATGGCCTGCATTGCAGCGGATTAATCGTTACTTACCAGAGTGTGCTATACATGAGGCTATTACTAAAGTTAGGAACATTGAAAATGGTACCTTACTGCAAAAAAATATTCTTTTTATGAATTATTTGCAAAACGGTGTTCCTGTGACATATTTTGCCGACGGAGAAGAAATATCTACGTTAGTTATTCTCCTTGATTTCGAACATCTTGCTAATAATGATTTTGTCGTTGCCAATCAATGGACTGTCGTAGAGTATTCTACGAAAAGAATCGACGTCATATTATTTGTCAATGGATTGCCTTTGGTAGTCATTGAATTAAAATCCCCGACAAGGGAAGAAACCGACGCGTCGGCGGCATATCGGCAGCTGCGCAATTATATGCATGAAATTCCGTCTTTATTTGTGTATAACGCTATCTGTGTCATGAGTGATATGACCGTATCAAAAGCGGGAACGATTACGTCTGATGAAGAGCGTTTTATGGAATGGAAAACCATCGACGGTAATTATACGAATACGCAGTATGTGTCCTTTGAAGTATTCTTTGAAGGGATGTTTGAAAAAAATCGATTGCTGGATATTATACAGAATTTTATTTGTTTTAATGAAAATGAAGAAGAGAAGAAAACGTTTAAAATTTTAGCGGGATATCATCAATATTTTGCTGTAAAAAAAGCTATTGAATCTACTAAAAAAGCCGTGGCGACAGATGGAAAAGGCGGCGTATTTTGGCATACTCAGGGAAGCGGGAAATCGTTGTCCATGGTCTTTTATGCTCAGTATTTGCAGAAAGCATTGAACAGCCCGACGATTGTAGTCATTACTGACCGTAATGATCTTGACGATCAATTATATGGTCAATTTATTCGATGTCGCCATTTTCTCCGACAGACTCCTGTGCAGGCAACAAGTAGGGATGACTTGAAAGCTTTGCTCAAAGACAGGCAAGCTAACGGTATTATTTTTACGACTATGCAGAAATTTACAGAAAGCGGAAGCGCCCTTTCTGAGCGAAAAAATATCATTGTCATGGTAGACGAGGCCCATCGCGGACAGTATGGGTTGAATGAAAAAGTTATTGCCCGTCAAGATGATACGGGAAATATCATTGCCAAAACAATTATTGGAACTGCTAGAATTATTAGGGACAATTTACCGAATGCTA
Source organism: Megasphaera sp. An286 (assembly GCF_002163455.1). Lineage (NCBI taxonomy): Bacteria > Bacillati > Bacillota > Negativicutes > Veillonellales > Veillonellaceae > Megasphaera > Megasphaera sp. An286. The sequence goes on from NZ_NFIY01000007.1 coordinate 93,403, forward strand.
CATATATTGGCTTTACCGGTACGCCGATATCGGCAAAAGATAGGAATACGCGCGAAGTTTTTGGCGATTATATCGATGTTTACGATATGACCCAAGCCGTAGAAGATGGGGCAACCAGGCCTGTTTATTACGAAAGCCGCGTCATTCATCTAAATTTAGATGAAAAAATTTTAAAAATGATTGATGATGAATACGATAGGGTAGCGGAAACGGCTTCCCCTTATGTAGTAGAAAGAAGTAAAAAAGAATTAAGTCAAATGGACGCTATATTAGGGGCTGATCAAACAATACATTCTCTGGTCAGCGATATGATTACCCATTATGAAGAGAATCGCGCACAGTTATTGACTGGGAAAGCGATGATAGTCGCTTATTCTCGACCTATTGCTATGAAGATATACCGGCAAATATTAGCCATGAGGCCGGACTGGAAAGAAAAAGTACATGTAGTCATGACACAAGGAAATAATGATCCTGAAGAGTGGCGAGACGTTATTGGAAATAAATCGTATAGAGATGAGCTGGCAAAACAGTTTAAAAATGATGATTCTTCTATGAAAATTGCTATCGTCGTCGATATGTGGCTTACTGGATTTGATGTGCCGTCTTTAGCAACGATGTATATATACAAACCCATGAAAGGGCATAACCTTATGCAGGCGATTGCTCGTGTGAATCGAGTGTTTAAAGATAAAGAAGGCGGTTTAATTGTAGATTACGTGGGGATTGCATCGGCCTTGAAACAGGCGATGAATGATTATACGGTACGAGATAGAAAAAATTACGGTAATACGGATATTAGCAAAGTAGCATATCCGCGATTTCTTGAAAAATTATCTGTATGCAGAGATTTCTTCCATGGCTTTAATTATTTAATGTTCATGACCGGCGATGATTTGGAGAAAGCAAAAGCTATTACAGGCGGAGTGAATTTTATCTTAGGCAAAAGTCAAAAAGAGAGTGATGTACCAGAAAAAGAACGAGTGCAATATGTTTATATAAAGGAAGCGTTATTATTAAAACAGGCATTGTCTTTGTGCAGTAGCCTTGTCGATAAGAAGATGCGCTTGGAAGCGGCATATTTTGAAGCCGTTCGTGTAATGCTTGTGCGTTTGGCCGCGAGAGGAACAGGGGAAAAGATTACTCTTCCTGAATTAAATAATAAAATAAATGCTTTGCTGAAAGAAAGTATAAAAAGCGACGGCGTCATAAATCTTTTTTCAGATATAGATACGGAGTTTTCATTATTTGACCCTAAATTTTTGGAAGAAGTAGGAAAGATGAAAGAGAAAAATTTAGCGGTTGAATTATTGAAACGCTTGATTTCTGAACAAGTATCTGTATATCGTAAGACTAATGTGGTAAAATCAGAAAAATTTTCTGAAATTATCCAGAGTACGATGCGAAGATATTTGAACGGCATGTTGACTAATGAAGAAGTAATACAAGAGTTGTTAAATTTGGCTAGAAACATACAAAATGCGCAGAAGGAAGGGGAAGAATTACATTTAAATGCCGATGAAATGGCGTTTTATGATGCGTTGACTAAGCCGCAAGCGATAAAAGATTTTTATGAGCATGATCAATTAATTGCTCTCACAAAAGAACTGACGGAACTTTTACGGAAAAATCGGACCATTGATTGGCAGAAAAAAGAAAGTGCAAGAGCCGGTATGCGGAAGATGGTGAAACGCCTTCTGAAAAAATATGGATATCCGCCGGAAGGAAGAGAAGACGCTGTAAAGACTGTCATGCTGCAGTGCGAGTTATGGACGGATCATACGAATTTTTAAAGTATATTTAGGATTGGAGTAGTATTATTATGAATGCAGAATTATTCAGAAATATACCTAGCTCAGTAGACCACTTATTGAATGACGTAAAAAATGGAAGAATTGGTTTACCAGATTTGCAACGCCCATTTGTTTGGACTGACAGTAAGGTAAGAAATTTATTAGATTCGATGCTCAAAGGATATCCTATTGGATATATTATGCTTTGGAAATCACCTGAGAATTATGATGCAATTAATCACATTGGTGATAATGAAAAAGCATTTAAAAGGCCGGCAGATTTGGTCATAGATGGTCAGCAGCGTTTAACTGCGCTTTTAGCTGCGATTTATGGTATTGCTGTAAAAGATAAAAAGTATAGAACTCGTAATATCAAGATTTCTTATAATCCTTTAAATAATGAGTTTGCTGTATGGACTCAGCCTAAGGAACAAGATGCAGAGTGGATATCTGCCATAAGTGATATTTTTGAGGCAGATCAAAAACATACCATTTCCAAATTCCGCAGATCATATATAAAGAATGTTAATGAAAAGCATCGAAAAAATGGCAAAGATAGTCTGACTGATGAGGAAGAAGATTTAATAGAAGAAAGAATTAACGGGATCTTAGATTTATTAAAATTTCCATTGCCTACTTTAGAAATCAGTGCCAATGCTAGCGAAGAAGATGTTGCGGATATTTTTGTTCGAGTAAATTCTGGTGGACAAAATTTAACGGAAAAAAATTTTATAGAAACTTTATTGTCTGTATATGATAGTGAAGTACATGATACTATAAATAAATTTTGTGCGGATTCGTGGATTCCTGCAGATGGAACATCCTATAATCCTATTTTAAAATTAGATCCTTCTCATATTATTCGGGCTGTTGTAGGGGTAGGTTTTAGCCGAGCTAGATTACGATATGCATATATGCTTTTACGTGGGAAAAATTTAAAAACAGGTGAATTTAGTGTAGAAAAACAAAATGAAAATTTGGAATTATTTAAAAAGGCATTACAACAAGTTACGGATTTAAATAACTGGCATGACTTCATTAACTTAGTTCTTTCCGCAGGGTATTTAAAAGATACTATTGTTTCATCGTCTAACGCCATAGTATTTTCTTATGTATTATATTTGATTGGAAAATATGAATATAAGGTACCTGTTATTGTATTACATCACATTATTAAAGAATGGATATTTATGGCTATGGTAACTGGATTCTATACTGGATCTACGGAATCAGAAGTTGAAAAGCAATTTGCTGACTTAAGAAGTATCCGAAGTTCGGAAGAATTTGTACAGTATTTGCAACAAGTAATAGATACAAGATTTACTGATGACTATTTTACTTATACTTTGCCAGAAGATTTAAATAGCTCTTCCGCCAATTCTCCTACTTGGTTTGGGTATGTCGCTGCTTTGAATATTTTAGGGACGCCTATGTTATTTAGTACCACTCCATTGTCAAAGTATTTTTCGATTGGAATGAGCGGAAATAAGAATATCATAGATAAACATCATATCTTTCCTAAAAATTATTTGGATAAAATTGGTTATAAGTACGATAGAGATAAAAATCAAATTGCTAACTTTACTTATGTTGATTATGCCACCAACATTAATATTTCAGATAAGGATCCACAAGAGTACGTAACGGAGTATCGTGAAAAATTGGGAGAAGAAAAATATAATCTTACTTGCCAACAAAATGCTCTGCCGAAAAATTTTGAATATTTAGAATATACAGACTTTTTAAAACAAAGACGAGCCTTAATGGCTCAAATCATCAAAAAAGCGTATTTAGAATTAAAAAAGAATATGTGATATCAAATTTTATAGTGAAAAAGGAGTTTCTCATGAATTCAATTTGTCCATGGGCCTTAGGCGACCCGTTGCTGCGGGGGTATCACGATACGGAATGGGGCGTGCCTTGTCATGATGATACGATGTTGTTTGAACTGCTGTGTCTCGAAGGGGCGCAGGCCGGGTTGTCGTGGCTGACGATTTTGAAGCGGCGCGAGGGGTATCGTAAGGCGTTTCGGAATTTTTCGATACCGGCCTGCGCGGCGCTGACCGACGACGAGCTAGAGGAGATTCGTCTTCACGGCGATGTGATTCGCAACCGCCTGAAAATCGCTTCAGTGCGGAAGAATGCCCGCGTCGTACAGGAGATTCAGCAGGAGTTCGGTTCCTTCGATGCCTATGTCTGGCATTTTACGGAAGGGAAGCCGATTCGCAACGCTTGGAACGAGCAGAAGGACATACCGGCTCAGTCGGAATTGTCGGAGCGCATCAGCAGGGATTTAAAGAAGCGGGGCGCGTCTTTCGTCGGGCCGGTGATTATGTATTCCTTTTTGCAGGCCGCCGGCGTGCTGAACGACCATATTGCGTCTTGTCCTTGCGGCGATGGGGCGTATTAAATAAAGAAGGTGCAGCATATGAAGCTATTGTTATTGATGGTAGTATGTTTATGCGTCTGGATTTGCGGCAGTGCGGTGTCACAGGCGACATACGAGGAATACGATGCAGGGTATGCGAAGGGCTATGAAGATGCCTGTATGGGCTTGTGGGACGAGTGGCCGGATTACGGCTCAGAAGATTTTAAAATCGGCTATGCCGATGGGCAGGGAGAACGGCGTGACGAATTGGATGCGGCTCATGACGATGGCTATTCTGCCGATGAATACGATGACGGTGATAGTGATGAATGGTAAATAATATACAACAGCCTCGGAGCTTCATGAAGAACTCCGAGGCTGTTGTATTAAGAAATAGGTTATTTTACTGTAATTTTACATTTGAAAATTGCATAATTCTTCTTTTTTGCTATTTTCTTATGGTACAATGTGTAATATACAGGAGATGAAAGGGATATTCAACATGGGCTGTACCATGTTGAGATAACGCGGCTTGTTATTTTTTGACAGAGAGGTGAAGAACTATGAAGCGTTGGTTAGTGATGATGATGTGCGCCGTATGGTTTCTGATGGGCAATCTTTCCTTTGCCATGACGTCGCCTTTGGGGATAGGATCATCGCCCACTTGGGGAAGCGGCATGCCGGCGTTGGAGTCCTTTGACGATGATGATTACTGGGACGACGACCGCTGGGAAGACGATGACGATGACTACTGGGATGACGATCGTTGGGAAGATGACGATGACGACGATTGGGACGACGACCGATGGGAGGATTAAGACCTGAGCTTCTTGCAGCGTATATCTTTGCGTTAGATAGTAAACTATATTGACATGACATCATATGTTCGTATATGATGTTGCCGTAGGCATTACACACACAACGGCAGGCGGTTATATCGCCCCTATCCATTTCGAATGAATGGGGGTGATGCCCATGAACGAAACGAACATAACGTTGTTATTGTTGATTGTTCTGGTTGTTCGACTATGTGAAGCTTTTTCTGTAAATAACTGCTAGGTATAGGTCTTCTATGATACAATCTAAATCATAGGAGGCTTAGTATCATGGCAAGAGAAAAGAAACCGGTACAT